>JAIBDK010000225.1 GCA_024679435.1 Gammaproteobacteria bacterium
ACTACAACGCGGTGAATTCGGTATACGTATCAAATTTGAAGAAAAGTAACGCATGGCGTGACTTCTAAAGCCCTCAACACATTGAATTTTATCGTTTTATTAAAATAAATAGACTCAAAAAAAATTAAAACAAAGACTATCTATTTGAATTTAAATGGAGTACAGTCGCGCCAGCTGCAGTTTTATCAGCTGGCATACTTGGTTTCACCTCTCGTTTGGTTCCCTCATTAGGCTTTTCCTCCCGCGTCGCTCTCCGATATACCCGTTTCATTTATTAAGCTGCACATTTTTAATTTACACAATTTACAAAGGTAATAGCATTATGGCTACAGGAACTGTTAAATGGTTCAACGAATCTAAAGGTTTTGGTTTTATTTCTCAGGAAGAAGGCGAAGACGTATTTGTACACTTTCGATCCATCACTGGATCCGGATTTAAGACTCTAGCCGAAGGGCAAAAAGTAGAGTTCGATATCGAAAACGGACCAAAGGGGCTTCAGGCCTCAAACGTTGTTGCCTAGCAACCGTTTAAAAGCTGATCAAGAAAGCCCCGCTTAAAGCGGGGTTTTTTTTGCCTCTTCAACCCGCTCATGCACCAACAATTTTTAGTCGGATAGCCTGTTATACAACTCACACAATTCACGCGACCTGGCTTGCAGATAACGATTTAGCGAAAACTCGAGTATGGCCTCCAGAACAATAAGAACAGGTTATACACTGAGTATCGTTTCTATGCCGTGGCAGGATTTGATTGGAGTTTTCGGTGCCGCATTATATGTTGGAAGCCGTTTCCTGGTTCAAACAAAATCCCTCGATGGAAATAATAATACTTATGCTTTTATGAACATTCTAGTACCCGTTGCAGTCCGAATAAGCTTAACGGAATCCTTCAATCTCGCTCCGGCTCTGATCGAGATTTCCTGAGTTACAATTAGTATTAATAGTCTACTTCTTAGAGCGTGGTCGAAATAACGTAACAAAGATAGAACCTGCCGTGGCATAGATTTTTCCAGAGAACTTATGTAAAAAGAAATGCATAATGATTTAAATCTGACACACTGCCAACCGCTGTCCCACCAGATTTAAGTTAGTAACCTTTCGAAAACCAAAAAAAATGAAGACTAATGAACACAGCATTCAATTGTATCAAAAACTGCGAACTGTTTAGAGATCTTTCTGATACCGAAGCAGAACAGATAGAAAAAAAGGCAGCGATAAGAACGTACCGAAAAAACACAATCATTATTTCCACGAACGACACCACGGATTCAGTCTATATTGTCGAATCCGGGAAAGTTCGTGTCTATAGAGACCACCTTGACGGGCGACAAATCACCTTGAACACACTTGGTCCGGGCATGGTTTTTGGTGAACTCGCGGCATTGTCCGATTCACCCCGGGGCGCCACCGTCGAAACCCTGGAGGAAACCCAGACTCGGGTCCTCACCAAAGCAGATTTTATTGCCATCCTAAAACAAAACTCCGAGCTCTCTTTAAATATCGCCAGAAAATTTGCGCAAATGGTTCACGTTTTGTCCAATCACGTAGCCGATATTGCGCTTCTCGATGTATATGGTCGACTTACAAACTTTCTGGAGCGCACGGCAATAGACAAAAATGGGCAACGTACTATCGAAGGCTTTACCCACCAGGAATTAGCAAACAATGTAGGGGCGTCAAGAGAGATGGTTAGTCGGATATTAAGCGGTCTGAAAAAAGAAAAATATATATCAACTCCCTCTAAAGGCCGGAGCATTATTCTGGAGAACAAACTCCCTTCCGGTTGGTAGTATAAAAAACTAATCATGCGTTATACTTAATCCAGCTCCCCCCGTTCCCAAGATCCGACACAACGTATAAATGAACGCAACAAAGCGCATCGTCTTAAATCTGGTAAAAATTCTAATTGGCATCGAACTGCTATGGTTGATAATCGGTAATGTGATGCTAAACACGGGCATCGGCCCCTGGGTTGCCAGCATTAAACCCAACAAATTCACCATGGACTGGGATAGTGGCTGGACCCCATATCCCGCAAAATTATCTGTCAACAATGTAACAATGAAAATCCACACCTGGTCTACGGATGTGGAACTGAAAACCGACACAGCAGAAGCGGAAATTCAATTGACGGCTTTGCTAGGCAAGAAACTACTCATTGAGAATCTGGTTGCCGGTCAATCGAAGGTAACCATCCATCGCGAGGTTCCTGAAGGTGAAAGGCCGGCACCTACCAAGCCTTATCCAGGGTTAACGATCGAAATACGAGATGCTAAAGTCGAATCGGTAGAAGAATTTATTTTCAACAGACTCACCATCAGCGGTGGTGAAACCCACGCATCCGGATCAGCCAGCATGCAAATTCGCGGCGACAAGATCATCGAGGATACCGATGTATCCTGGACCGGAGCAAATTTGCAAATTGCCAATAAGAAATTTACCGAAACCTTAAGCGCCAGTTTCAAAGGTGGAATGGAAGCATTTAATCCACGAGTTGATAAAGGCCTTGCACTTATGAAGAAACTGTCCGGTCAAATCATTCTTAATGGCAGAGTGGGGACTCTTTCACCGTTAAAACTTTTTTTTCTGGATGCCGACTGGGTTGAGAAAATCGACGGCGAAGGGAACGTTGCTATTGACGCATTGATCAGCCAGGGAAAACTCCAGCAGGGTACGGTAATTGACATCAACGCCGAAGGTCTGGAAGTGGATTTTCTCGGATTCAAATCCAGTGGGTCAGGACGGGTTGACGGACGGGTTGACGGTGTCGGAAACAGTCGTGTCGGGCAAATGGATATTGTATTTGACTCGTTTGAGCTGGGGCGCAAAGGCATGAAGATCCCACTGGTCAGAGGAGAAGGTTTGAGTCTGAAAACCCAGGCCCCAAATATGGGATTAACAGACAGCATTTCTGATCTGCAGATTACGCTGGATGTGCCGGACTCACATTTTCCCGACATCACCGTACTACAGGAATATCTCCCGCCGACCCTGGGTGTAACAATTACTGATGGAAGTGCGAGTCTCCAGGGAGGCCTGAAAGTGGCCGGACCGGATAAACTGGCGACCGGTAGTTTAACGGCAAAAGGCAGTGATATAGCCGGGTCATTCAGAAGCACCGGTTTCAAAATGGATTTCTCTCTCGATTCGGAAGTCCGCGGGGAAAAGCTGGATGATTTTATATTGGGTCTGTCCGGAACCAAATTCCGGTTGTTCAACGGCGTCTTTGACAGCGAAGAGGTGGAAGTCGACAAACGCTGGTGGATGGAAATCGATGTGCCTAGCGGAACTATCGACCTTGCTAAACCTCTCGCAATAGAAGCCGATGTCGACCTCGCAATGAAAGACACCCGGGCGGTCATCGCATTATTCTCAGAAATCAGTGATTGGATAAGCCGTTTCGACGGTTTGCTCACAGTGAACGACGTGGTAGGCCATGCCAATGTTCAAGCCTCGGAAAAACAGCTTCGGATAAGAAATCTGGAAATCCAGGGAGACCGACTGGATATGGTCGCGGAGCTGGATGCAGATAACGGACAGAACAATGCCATCGTATGGGGAAAGCTGGGTATTTTCAGTGTCGGATTTGAACGCATTGGACAAGAAACCGACTGGAAACTTATCAATGGACGGAAATGGTTCGATGAAAAAAAACAGCAAAGCTGGATCGAAAGATAAGTAGCTTACGATTACGCCATGCTATGTAAGAATCACCCCGATTTCTCCGTAATCCGGGAAAACGTTTGTTACCGCCGCGACTGCACATCGACTAGAAGACTATTTATTCCCGTTTTGATAACCACCTTCTACCTGTTTTCTTTAGCTACGTCGGCAGCCATATACGCAGATGAGATTTATAAAAACGTAGACGCTGACGGCAACGTTTCTTACACCACTGAAGCTCCCGAAAGCGAGCAAGATACAGACATCCAGATTATCAAAACATTGCCTGAGCCAAGCGAGCAAGACATTGCAGAAGCCCGTCAAAGACAACAATCTATTGAAGAAGACCTTAAGGCGTCACAGGAAGCCATCAGGGCGACCAACAACAATTCAGCGCTGTCTGAAGCATCCGACTCAGGAGGCGCCACAATTATAATACAGCCCACTCCGGTAATTTTGGGAAACCCGCACTACTATTGGAATGGTAATCGGTACCCGAACCGACCCCAACCGGGGCAATTGCCGCATCGACCACCCTCTCACAAACCTGGTCATCGACCGCCTGCACACATTCGACCCGTGCCTTCTAATTAGGTGTCTGACCTGCCGTGCGCAAAAGTTTGTATTTTTCAAGGGCGCGCTTTCTTGATTTCGACAAGTCGACGATTGGCCGGGGATAAAATTTTGCAGAAAAATCCGGCCACATCCATGGCTCATGAATAAATTTGTTAGGCACAGATTCAAGTTCCGGGACCCATTTACGAACGTATTCCCCCATAGGATCAAAGCGTTGCCCCTGGCGGGTTGGACTGAAGACTCGGAAATAGGGTGCCGCATCAACCCCGCAACCCGCGGTCCATTGCCAACCCATGGAATTGTTCGCAAGATCTGCATCCACAAGCGTATCCCAGAACCATTGCGCACCTTCTTGCCAATGCACCAACCCGTTTTTTGTGAGCACGGATGCCACAAGCATTCTGATTC
>JAIBDK010000130.1 GCA_024679435.1 Gammaproteobacteria bacterium
CACTCTAGATTCTTCAACTGCACAAATTACAACCACAACAATGGTGGAGGGGGGAGGATTCGAACCTCCGAAGGCTGAGCCAGCAGATTTACAGTCTGCCCCCTTTGACCGCTCGGGAACCCCTCCGCACTAAACATCAGCACAAAGTATAAAAACAAAAGTACGCACCGTTTTTACCAATCGGCTAAAAACCGTCGTTGCGCACATCAACTAACATGCCGCGCACTTTCAAACACCTTCAAACCCATCCAGCCTAAAGCAAAGCTTCGACCACAACCTGAATGGAGCCCGCAGAGGGACTCGAACCCACGACCTGCTGATTCTTACCTACTACCGCTTTAACGGCCTCTGGAATCAACCACTGAATGATCTCTCATCCCGGTCGCCCCAGAGTTTGGGGTCTGGACTTTCTCTTCGCCCTGCATGCTGTTTACACAGCAAGGTTAGGCGGGTGGTGTAAAGTCTCTACACTCCATGCCTCAAAAGTAAACCTGGATCGCTCCGGATAAACGTTTTAAGACACATAGCACGGGATTGCCATTTGGATACTTATTTTCGGCAGAACCGAAACAAATAACCAGGAAGGTTTCCCCGTTTTAGCCACCTCCACTCCAAAGGTTTCCCCCTGAAGGTGCAATTTTTACAAATCAGCTGCTCTAGCCAACTGAGCTATGCGGGCCTAAATCTCAAAAAAACAATTTAAAATCAAATGCTTATTAAAAATTAAAGCTTCCATAAGACACTTTTTCAAGCGCGAGCGAAGACCCGCGAATGCGAAATGAAAAATGGAGCGCGATTTTACGCAAAACCTGGCCCAAATTGCAATGGGTAATGACGTATTTCTGCAGACTATCTGTGTTGCTGGACTATATCAGGGAAGAGCCGCTTCGCCGCCTTTTCAGCAACCAGAGAAAAACCATCCGACTCTAGCAATCCAGTCGCGATAATCCCACATTATCTTCAACCCAGTCATGCCCTCTCAGCAAATCCAGATCAATTGTCTGAGCAGAAATCTCCATCCAGTTAAATGGACCCAGAATCCGATACTCCGGCTGAGACTGGGCCTCAACCTTAATACCGGCCAAATAATCAAGAAACTTAGTGGCGAGCTCTTCCTGAGTAAAATATCCAAGAGATACCCGCGTCGCGCCGTCTCCAAGCTGGTAAACGAAATGATCTAAATTCTTTGACTCAAGCAATTTAACCGCCGTCTGGGCTTCTGATGTTGAACTGTAAGGGCCAAGATAAACCCGGACAGCCCGCAATTCCCGGCTTTCACTGGTGACATGCTTAAAGCTCACCCCCTGCTCGGATAACCAGTTTTGCGCCACCTCCCATGGCTCCGGCTTCCTGAAGGGCCCAATCCGGTAACATTGCGCAGCCAACCCAGCAGAGCCGGAGAGTGAGTCACCAACCGCTGTTGCGGATGATATTTCATCTCCTTCAATAATATCCTCTGTAATTATCAGATTCTCTCCCGTATCCAGCCCAGTAGTCCGCTCACTGGATTGGGACGTTTGACCGTCATCGGAATCATCAGATTTTGCGACACGTTCATCCGTATTGAGACTCTTTTGCAGATTTCCAGTAGCAATAATACCGAACTGCTTGGTACCGCCTGCCTCGCTTAACAACAACATACCTTCCTTGTTAACATCTGGACTCGAAGGGTTTTCGAGCAAAGAGGTCTCGACCTGATTGCCGCTGGCCCATAGATATACCGTGACATTTAAAATCATTAATATTGCGGCAATCCACTTCAAAATTTTTCCACCTCACTGAGAGTCAAAATTCCCATAAGGACAAGTTCAGGTACTGTTTGCATATTATGTCTGGATAACGGTTCAATTAGACGGGCATCACCACCGGTTATTATAGTATCAAAACCGTTTCGATCAAGATTCATAAAATGATCAATGGCACTGTCAATGGAGGAAACAACGGCGTGCAAGACCCCGTTGCTAACGGCTTCTTTGGTCCGCGGGTTTTGAAAGCATATCTGTTGACCGGGTTTCGGCAGACTATCCACGCTGATTTTATCAGTTGAACGATTAATTGATCCAATCATTGTTGCAATACCCGGCAATATCATTCCTCCATAAAACACACCGGCGGAATCAACATAATCAATTGTCACCGCTGTTCCTACATCAATTACCAGCAAGGCATGTTGCGAAGGAACCCTCCGACGCGCCCCAATCAATGCAGCCCAGCGATCAACACCAAGATGTTTGGGCTTATCATATCGATTTGTTATACCGCAGGCATTGTTACCGGAACGGATAAATACCGGACTCAGCCGCCACAATTCCTCACATATTTGCGCCAGACGAAGATTAACCTGATCGCAGGCGACACTGGACACATAAACCGTATCAGGAGTCATACTCTCAGCCAACTCAGGCTCCACCGCCGCGGCGAAGCGTTTTGTCGCACATTTTTCGAGCCCCGGTAAATCACTGGATTCAACCTGGTACTGAATCGCTGTATCAGGACCGCCCTCAAACCGGTTCGATTTATTATTCGCAACAAGCTGAGTTGAATAGGCCCACTTAAGCCTTCGGTTGCCGACATCGATTAACAAATTCATGGGACGCTCGTCTCTGTTTCGACCGAATTTCTAGTTGAACTGGTTAACAATCTCACGGAAACCTCACCGGATATTATTCGCTCAATCCCTGTTTCGGTCTCAACCAGGAGCGCGCCGCTATCATCTACGCCCCTGGCATAACCTTCCACAAGGTTATTTGAAGTCACAGATTTAACAAGCTGATCGCGGTAACCATGCAACTTGTTCCATCGTTCCCTAAAAATGCCAAAACCCTGATTTTGGCACTCCTCAAGCATCGAATGATGAATCAACAACAAATCTGCTACCAGTTGCTCCTTGTCTAAATCGTAACCACAGCTAATTAAATCTGTCCATGGTTGGTCAATTCCTGTCGAGATATTCAGATCTATATTCAGTCCAACCCCTATAACCAGGGCGTCTCTCTTAACCTCCACCAGTATACCGCCGATTTTTTTTGCCTTCAGTAAAATGTCGTTTGGCCATTTCAATTGCAGATTTTTCACCCCCTGCGCTTCCAGCGCCCTCACAACGGCAAGACCGGAAACCAGAGAAACACCGGCAACTCTCGGTAATGGGGGACTCCAGCCCATCGAGAGCAAAACGGAGCCGCCGGGCAAGCTAACCCAGCCGCGCCCTCTGCGACCCCGGCCCTGCAATTGCTGAGCTGCCAGACAAAACCTGCCGCCGATTTCATTTTGCGCCAACAACCACAAATTAGTGGAATCTACCTCTTCAAAGTAATACATTCGCTCTCCGGAAAAGTTTCCGGCGGGAGGCAGTAAATCTTTAAGCTTTTCCAGATCGTAAATCATCACTATCATTTATTGTGCGGGGCGAGGTTGTACCACTAATCCGCAAACTGTGGAAATTATATTTTGACTCATACAATTGAAACGGATATGGTATTCCTATTCCCCTCCATTGGCAGCATATAACGTCATAATGATTAAACGAAACCCAACTCGGGAAGTGCGAATAGGCCGTATTTTAATCGGCAACGGCAACCCGATTGCCATTCAAAGTATGTGCGCTACGCCCACTACCAATATCGAGGCCACGTTAAAGCAACTGAAATCACTGGATGAAGCAGGAGCCGATATTATTCGTGTTGCGGCAGACAACAAAAAAGATGCTCAGGCGTTAATTGAAATTCGTCAGCATACTGATGCCGTCCTGAGTGTTGACCTCCAGGAAAATTACCGACTTGCTGAAATTCTCGCACCCCATGTCGATAAAATTCGCTACAACCCCGGACATCTTTATCACCACGAACGCAAGAAACCCTGGAAACAAAAAGTTCAGTACCTCGTTGACATCGCTGAGAAACATGATTGCGCTATTCGGGTAGGCGTTAATGCCGGATCCGTTGACCCAGAGCAAATGGGGAAGTATCCACGCGAAGACTCAGTAACACCAATGGTGGACAGCGCTCTGGAACACAGCCAGTGGTTAGATGATATCGGCTTCACACGATATTGTGTTTCACTTAAAGATTCTGATCCCCGTAAAACGGTGGACGCCTACCTAAAATTTTCTGAAGTGCGGCCTGAAATCCCCTTGCACCTCGGCGTTACTGAAGCCGGAATGCCTCCTGAAGGCATTGAGAAAACACGAATCGCGTTTGAAAAGCTGATAGGAAGAGGAATTGGCGATACAGTAAGGGTGTCTTTGACCCTGCCCCATGAAGACAAACATCAGGAAATAGCGGCTGGACGACAGATTCTTAAAGATATTTCCGAAGGTCGGGTCAGAACCGTAGTTCACTTTGATGAGAACAAGCTCAATCTAATCAGTTGCCCCAGCTGCTCCCGAGTCGAAAATGAAGCATTCATTGATCTGGCCCAACAGGTAAAGGTTCGCACAAAATTTGCTGAAGACCATGCACTGACTATCGCTGTCATGGGGTGCCGGGTTAACGGACCCGGTGAAACTGACGATGCAGATCTGGGCCTGTGGTGTGGACCTAATTATGTAAACCTCAAAAAACGCGGTGAAAAAATCGGGGCTTTTAAATACGATGAAATACTTGATCGCCTTGATACAGAGCTTACGTCACTGATAGAAACAGCTCAGCTTTAGGCTGCTTCAAGTGAACCTTGCTTCATTTCCTAATAACCAAACAGTCCCTATTCAACCAACAAACAAACTACTGAGTAAAAATCGAGATGCCTGACTATAAATCCTGGACAACTACCCGAGGCCGGACCATGGCCGGAGCCCGTGCACTGTGGCGCGCCACAGGTATGACCGATGATGATTTCAATAAACCCATTGTCGCTGTTGCCAACTCATTCACCCAGTTTGTTCCAGGGCATGTTCACCTTAAAGATATGGGCCAACTGGTTGCCCGGGAAATTGAAGCTACCGGCGGCGTTGCCAAGGAGTTCAACACTATCGCAGTAGACGATGGCATTGCAATGGGTCATGGCGGGATGCTTTACTCATTGCCATCCCGTGAAATAATTGCTGATTCGGTAGAATACATGGTAAACGCACACTGTGCAGATGCCCTGATTTGCATTTCGAACTGCGACAAAATCACACCCGGCATGCTGATGGCTGCGATGCGCTTGAATATTCCCGCTATTTTTGTTTCTGGCGGGCCGATGGAGGCAGGCAAGGTTACTGAGGATGATCACGAGCGATCCGTTGATTTGGTTGACGCCATGATGGTCGCTGCAGCGGATGACGTGTCGGACGAAGACACCCTTGAAATGGAACGATCAGCATGCCCCACCTGCGGATCCTGTTCAGGCATGTTCACCGCAAACTCCATGAACTGTCTTACTGAGGCGCTAGGACTGGCGTTGCCCGGAAACGGCACCATCGTTGCAACTCACAGCCAGCGTGAAGACCTGTTTCTGGAAGCGGGCAGAACTATCGTTGGGTTAGCCAAGAGCCATTATGAAGATGACAATTACGATGCGCTCCCCAGAAATATCGCTAATTTTGATGCTTTTGAAAATGCCATGTCCGTAGATATTGCAATGGGAGGCTCCACCAACACTGTTTTGCACCTTCTCGCTGCAGCTCAGGAAGGGGAAATTGATTTCACCATGGAAGACATTGATCGATTGAGTCGCAAGGTACCAAATCTATGCAAAGTCGCACCAGCCACACCCGAATTCCATGTTGAGGATGTTCATCGTGCCGGAGGTATCATGGCGATCGTTGGCGAACTGGACCGTGCTGGATTGATTCATCGGGACGCCAAATGTATCCATTCGTCCAATATGGGCGAGGCCATTTCAAAATGGGATATCACGCTGACTGAAAACCAGGACCGTAAGGATTTCTTTCGAGCCGCCCCGGGCGGCGTGCCGACCCAGATAGCGTTCAGTCAAAACAAACGCTATAAAACCCTGGATCTGGATCGCAAAGGTGGCTGCATACGAGATCTGGAGCACGCATACAGCAAGGACGGAGGTTTGGCCGTGCTCTTCGGCAATCTTGCTGAAGATGGCTCCATCGTAAAAACTGCGGGTGTCGATGAAAGCATTCTGACATTCAGTGGTCCGGCGCGCGTGTTTGAAAGCCAGGATGCGGCAGTTGACGGCATTCTCGGCAACCAGATTATCGAAGGTGACGTGGTGGTAATTCGATATGAAGGCCCCAAAGGCGGGCCGGGCATGCAAGAAATGCTGTATCCAACCACTTACCTGAAATCAAAAAAGCTGGGAAAAGCCTGCGCACTGATTACAGACGGTCGTTTTTCCGGCGGCTCTTCAGGGCTGTCAATCGGTCATGTGTCACCTGAGGCTGCCGAAGGTGGACTGATCGGGCTGGTGAAAGAAGGAGATATTATAGAATTTGACATTCCCAACCGCTCCGTTAATCTCGCGGTGGAGCAAACGGTTTTGAACCAGAGGCGGGCTGATATGGATGCCAAAGGTAAGGCCGGATGGAAACCGAATCGGGATCGCGTGGTCAGTACTGCACTCAAAGCCTATGGTGCCCTGGCCACCAGTGCATCCAAAGGTGCTGTTCGAAACGTAGACCAGCTTTAACTTAGATCTGAATGCTTGCTGGCCCCTTTTACGGGTCATCACAGTCGCTTTTTTTAAAAGCGACTGTGATTTTTCAATCCACGAAAACTCTCATTGAAACACGAGCGATCAATGTGGGGTTTCCTAGCTAATTACATTTGATTCAGGCCCGTACGGAAAGCCTGTTATGTTGTCTGCCCCCGTTTCTGTGACCACCAAAATATCGTGTTCGC
>JAIBDK010000429.1 GCA_024679435.1 Gammaproteobacteria bacterium
CTCTATTTTATATGCTTATCCCTTTTTGTTAACCCTTCTGGCGGTTCTATTTCTGAAAGAAAAGGTGAGTGTGCAGGGTTGGGTCGCTGTCGCTGGCGGGTTTCTGGGAGTGCTTTTGGTAATGCGCCCCGAATTTGGAAAGGTCAATGTCGGCAGTTTTTTTGTGTTAGGGTCCGCCGTTATTGTCAGTGTACAAATGATTCTTAATCGTAAGCTGGGTGCAATATCTCACCCTCTGGTTACCTCGATCTGGGGTGGAGCCATTGCGACGCTTTTGCTTTCCGTCATTGTTCCGTTCCACTGGAACCCGCTGAGTTTTGATCAGGCTCTGTTACTGGTGTTGATGGCCGTGTGCGGGGCAGCCAATCAGGTTTGTCTGGTATACGGATTTGCGATAGCCGAGGCTTCGACCCTTGCACCTTTTACCTATCTTGAAATAGTGGCTTCTGTGATTTTTGGGTTTTTGGTGTTTGGGACATTGCCTTTAGGGATAAGCTGGATTGGAATCGCGTTGATCATTATCAGCGGGGTTGTTGTGGCCCGAAGTATGAAAGGTAATCTAGTGCCTCGGCGAAACCCAAGAATTTAGCATGGACTGAATCGGGTGAACTTAATGTTAAGGCAAAGTTATTGATGGCTGATGCTGTCGCCCAACTGGTAGAAATGTTGTACGCTAAAAAGCGCATCTGGGTGCTCACCGGTGCTGGCATCAGTGTCTCTTCGGGTATCCCTGCTTACCGGGACGATGACCGGACGTGGAAACACAGTCAGCCAATTCAGCATGATGATTTTGTAAATTATTCAGAAACCAGAAAGCGTTACTGGGCGAGAAGCTTGGTTGGGTTTCACCATTTCGGTAAAGCGATGCCTAACCCATGTCATTATGCCATTGCTCGTATTCAGCAGGGTGGGCGTGTTTCTAGTTTGGTTACCCAGAATGTGGATCGATTGCATAGCCAGGCGGGTTCCCGGCAAGTTATTGATTTGCATGGTCGACTTGATCAGGTGTTTTGCATGAACTGTCGTGATGTGTTTTCCCGATTTGATTATCAAAGATTGTTGGAAGGCCGTAACCTAGGCTTCGATCAGGGGAAAAAGAAAATATTGCCCGATGGAGACGCAGAGGTTGAAGAAGTACTGACTTCAGAAATAAATATTCCGGGATGTCCTAAATGTGGCGGTGTAGTGATGCCAGATGTGGTGTTTTTTGGCGGTAAAACCTCTGAAGTGAAAGTTCGAGATTGTCTTAAGTCTCTAAAAAATTCTGATTGCGTGCTGGTCTGTGGAAGTTCTCTATCCGTATATTCTGGTTTCCGTTTTGTTAAAAAAGCATCAGAAATAGGCCTTCCCCTGCTCGCGATTAACAAGGGGATAATGCGTGGGCAGGAGTTGTTCGAACTGGTTGTGGCCGAGGCGTGCGAGGAAATTCTGCCTCGTGTGGCTGAGGAGTTAGACTGCGGCTAGCAGGGCACTGTGAACAGGTTTGTTACATTCTGTAGAAGCTTAGTCCTAAATATCAATGTCATGCTCTTGGAAATCCTCGTTTCTATCTTTAATGACGACGGTCCCCGCCAGTTTGTCATGCCATCCCTGTTTTCGTTTGTCGAATGCCACCCAGATGAACCCCAGGAATAGCGGAAGCATCGAAATGTAGTAACTGAGATAGCGTCCAATAAACTGGCCCGTGGAGGGTTTGCTCCCGGTTTTCGCGTCGACGATGCTAAGATGGGTTAATAGTTTACCCGGTGTGGCTGATTTGCAGACCCAGAAAATGATAACAACTGCAGCGGGTAGCAGATAGTTTAGAATCATGACCCAATAATTCTGTGTGGGTATTGTTCCACTCCAGAACTCGGTTCCATAAATCGCTGTAATAACCGGGGTCACAAAAATCAGCATGAGAATAGTATCGACGAGTGATGCTCCGGTTCTTATCCAGAAGCCGGCATATTGAGGACTTTTCATTTTTTCTGTTACCGATTTTTTGAATAGAAAGATGTCAAAGTCAATTGTCTCTCAGTTTCGTGTAGGCATCAACAAGTTAGTGGCGTTGCTCATTTTAAAAACAGGGGTCCGCATTTTTCTCCCACAATCCAATATAGCCTCGTGAATAGTAAGCAATATTTAATACCACGAAGTGCTGATCACCAAGATAAACGATATAACCTTGTAATATGTTGCAGGTTGATTTTACTGGTTGTAATACGATTTTATGGACGTCAGAATTTTTCCAAACAACGAGGTATTTAATGACTAATCGGGCTCACAATCGTATCCGGAATGCCCTGGTATTTCCAGAATGCCTCGTCTTTTTAAACCCGTCAACAGACGTTAGAATAATGTTTTCGAGCATGAGGTTCTAAAGATAAAGGATGGATCGATTTGCAAGTGGGCAGGGCGATGTTATGCTCCTCAAAATCGGTCATTACC
>JAIBDK010000267.1 GCA_024679435.1 Gammaproteobacteria bacterium
CCTTTCCGCAACGGGATCTGCATCTGCGCAGTCTGGATGAATCGGTTATTTTGAGGCATACGGAAGCCACGATATAGACAATTTTCGTGGTTTGAAAGATATTTACGGGTTCAAAAGAGATTGAAAACTGGCAGATACAAATCCCTAGATAGTGATTCTGATTTGAATCTTTAATAATTTGGGTCAGCTGTTTTCTCGTGCTTGTGGTGGTTCTGGCATGGTTCGCTCTGGGTAGAGTTAAAGAAAAAAATCAATCGGACGCGGGCGACGCGCTTGAGATCGTTTTGCAAACTACCCAGGAGCCACTGAACCTAAGGAAAGCAACTGGATACAAACCGTTGCCGGCAAGGGCTGGAACATGATTTTCCGTCTTTATGGCCCGCTGAAGCCATGGTTCGACAAGACCTGGCGGCCCGGGGATCCGGAGGTAGTGGAGTAGTGAAGATATGTTCAGGGTTCAAAGGTTCAAAATGAAAAATCCTTTTTTTAACTCTGAACCCAGAACGGTGAACCCGGAACCTTAGGCTAATAAAGGAGAAAACAATGAAATTTAGGTAACTACTCACCCTTACATTAGCAAACGCAATTCACACTGTGCTGGTATTAGAGGTTACGGCTATAAGTTGATCATCGCCACCTACCGAAATGGCTGTTTTATTAGGGCACGACAGGCTGCAAATTGGGCACATGCAAAATATTGAAGACTTGCTTATGCATTGTACAGTCGGACGTTTTGCGAACTATGGCAAGTATTGTACAGTTGCCAGGCACCGACATTGACTGAAGAATGTTGGGAATAGTCCTTGGTCATGATACTCGCAATTAATCACCAAAACCTGACATTTCGTTTTCTGTTGTGATAGGCTAAGTTTTCCAAGAGCTATATTTCAGCATTTACAATATGGATGAAGACCGTTTAATTTTCACAAAAAATGGGATTTCCCAGGACTTTTCCATCGATATCATGAACCTGTTAGGCAAAAGGGAGGGCTTTCATGCTCCGTAATCTAAAAATTGGCAGCAAGATCGGCATCAGCTTCGGGCTTGTCCTTGTGATCATGGCAGTGGTGTCGCTTTTTGCTCTTAACGGTTTGCGAACCGCGAGCCAGAGTTTCATGGCCTACCGCGGTCTGGCCCGGCAAAGCGTCCTGTCCGGTCGCGTTCAGGCCAATATGTTGATGGCGTCGAAAGCTGCCAAAGACTTTCTGACAACTCGCAAGGAGGCCCATCTGCAGGTGTTTGATACCCGATTTCGCAAGGCTCGGGGATTCGCCGAGGAGGAATTTGAGGCGATGAAGAATGCTGAACGTCTGCGGCTGAGTCAAAAGCTCCTGGAAAGTCTGGATGATTATCGCGACGTCACCGAAAAAAATTTTGAGCTAATGCGCAATAGAGACTCTATCCTGCAGCAACAGTTGAGCCCGCAAGGGACGAAAATGCGTAAGAATCTGACGGACATCATGATATCAGCGTTCGAGGACAAGGACACCACGGCGGCTTACGCTGCAGGCAGGGCGCTGGAAGGTGTGCTACTGGGCCGGTTGTACATGATGAAGTACTTAGAGACCAATGCCACAGAAGATCTGGAGCGGGTGCGCAAGGAGTTGGGTTCAGGGTTCGAGCCCATCTACGAGGAAATGGTTCGGGTGATCGACAACCCGCAACGGAAGAAGCTTGTGTCTGAGTTCACCGCCACCCGTGCAGCCTACCTGAAGGCCTTCGAGACTGTAGTTGAAATTATCCAATCGAGTAACAGCCTGCTCGAAAGGAAGGTGAATCCCCTGGATGAACAAATCAGCATCACTTCGGAGCAGATCAAGCTCTCCATCAAGCAGGATCAGAATGCGCTCGGATCTATCGTGCAATCGACCGGTGAATTTTCGGTTCGAGCGGTGTTGATCGGCTCGGCGGTTGCAATATTGATTGCCGCATTGATCGCCTGGCGGATTACCCGTGTCATTACCAGACCCATGCGCGACCTGGTAAAAACGGTCGATAGAGTTCAGGCAGCTGGTGACCTCTCCCTACGTTCGAGCATTAACAGCCACGACGAAATCGGTACCATCGCTCAGGCCTTGAATAACTTTCTGGAAAGCTTGCGGACGCGAGCCGGGGTGGTCGATATGATTTCAACAGGAAATTACGATTCAAGTATTGACCCCCGGTCCCAAAAGGACACCCTTGGAATTGCGCTGCAACGCATGACCCACACGCTCCGAGATAATTCCGAACAGGCTGCTTTGCAGGATTGGCAGAAAAACGGCCAGAACCAACTTTATAACCAGATACGCGGCGTACTCGATGAGAGCGATTTGGCCGATCGCATCATCGGTTTCCTGGCCGACTATCTCAATGGACAGCGAGGCTGCCTGTTTTCATACAGCGAAGAGAACGGTAGCCTTGAGCCCATAGGCTGGTATGCGCGTGCCGCATCGGAAAATTCCGGCTCTTTGATCCTCATGGGTGAAGATTTGGTGGGCCAGGTGGCCAGACAGCGCAAGCGCCTGCTGATCAATGAGATTCCGAATGGTTATTTTCCAATCGGTTCTTCTCTTGGAAAATCCGCGCCAAAAGAGTTACTTATAGAGCCTCTGGTATACGACAATCGTCTCCTAGGAGTTATCGAATTAGCCTCACTGCATGGCTTTGATGATCGAGCGCTTGCTTTTCTCGCACTGGTTGAGGAAAGCATTTGTGTTGCAATACTCGCGGCCCAGGGCCAGAAGAAACTTAAAAAACTGCTTGAAAGCTCCCAGGTACAGGCCAAGGAACTTCAGGAACGCCAAAAGGAGCTGCAAGATTCAAATGAAGTGCTGGAATCGCAGAACCGGGTGATCGAAAACACTCAGAAGGAACTCCAGGAGGCGATGCAACAGACAGAAGCTGCTAAGGAGAAGGCCGAGATTGCGACCCAGGCCAAGAGCGAGTTTCTGGCGAATATGTCGCATGAAATTCGAACCCCGATGAACGCCATTATCGGTATGAGCCATCTTGCCCTGAAAACCGATCTTACCACCAAGCAATACGACTACCTCAAAAAGGTAGACATCTCCGCCAAGTCCTTGTTGGGGATTATCAATGACATTCTTGATTTTTCAAAGATCGAAGCAGGCAAAATGGACATGGAGTCTGTGGATTTCCAGTTGGAGGATACCCTCGACAACATATCGACCTTGGTTGGCATTAAGACCCAGGAAAAGGGACTGGAACTGCTTTTTAAGACCGATCCATCGGTGCCGACAGCTCTTGTCGGTGATCCCCTGCGCCTGGGTCAAATTCTGATAAATTTATCGAACAACGCAGTAAAATTTACAAATACCGGGGAAATTGTCGTTCTCATCGAATTGATCAAAAAAGATAAAGCACAAGTTACCTTAAAATTTTCGGTTAAAGATAGCGGTATTGGCATGACTGCAGAGCAAACGGCCAAGCTGTTTCAACCATTTTCGCAGGCCGATTCCTCTACGACCCGAAAATATGGCGGCACCGGATTGGGACTGACGATCAGCAAACGACTGGCTGAGATGATGGGCGGCGAAATTTGGGTGGAAAGTGAGTCCGGTCAGGGCAGTACTTTCAGTTTTACCGCCAACTTCGGCCTGGGCAAAGAGAAGGCCAAAAGGCGTTTCAAACCTTCCATGGATCTGAGGGGGATGAAGGTTTTGGTAGTGGATGATAATGCCACTTCACGGGACATTTTTCAGGAAATGCTGGAGACTTTTTCATTTGAGGTCACCCTGGCGGCTTCCGCTCAGGAGGGAATATCGGAGCTGGAAAAAGCATCGGAGAGTGAGCCCTTTGAACTGGTCATTATGGACTGGAAGATGCCGGGAATGGACGGCATTGAGGCTTCCAAGCTCATTAAAAGCCATAAGAGCTTGAGCAAAATTCCAGCTATCGTTATGGTGACCGCTTACGGCCGCGAAGAGGTTATGCAACAAACAGAAGATGTGGGGCTTGAGGGCTTTTTGCTAAAACCGGTCACTCCTTCGATGCTTTTTGACACCACGATGCAGGCCTTTGGCGAAGAGGTGCCAGAAATTTCACGGGTAGCGCAAAGAAATGCACAGGAAGCTGAGGCGTTAGAAAATATTCAGGGGGCGCAAGTGCTGTTAGTAGAGGATAATGAAATCAACCAACAGGTGGC
>JAIBDK010000309.1 GCA_024679435.1 Gammaproteobacteria bacterium
ACCCTGCCGCCACGGTAGCAAAATTATAGGCAATCCAAATTGCGCCTAACCACGAAAACAGTGAGAGAATTTCTCTGATGAAGCCTCGAAACAAACCGATCAAAAGAGAGACAGTCAAAACGGCCAGGATAGTAATATCAACCACACCCATTATGATGAGACCTGTTTGGTGACGTAACCCTTTTCGCCGGTCAGGGTTTTTAATCGGATACTGACCTTCTCTGCAGTCTGCTTATCCTCATAAGGGCCTAGCCAGACTCGCGTCGCTTTTCCAAGCGTCGTCTCCACCTCAGTATGGCGTATGGTAAATCCACTACTGTCTAAAAGCTTTGAAATTAGTTCAACATTTTCCGATTTAGAAAAAGTCCCTACTCTGACCGTCCAGCCGGTTTTGATGGAGGTCTCCGATTCATCCACAGATTCTACAACCTTCGATTCCTCTCCCTTGCCCGCCTTTTTTTCCGCTGGCTCGTCTTTTGCTTCGTCCTTTTTCGTTTCTGTGGTTAAAATCACAGGTTCAATTTTTTTCTTTTTCGATGCCGCCACTTTATCTGTAACAGCAGAGTCTCCCTTGCCGGCGTCTTCACCTTCAATTTTTATAGACGTATTTTCCGGTTTATCTTCGCTCGCAGAAGTTGCCGACCCCGCGTCTAATAATGCAGGTTTAGCATCTTCATCTTTCTGTTTAGAAAGATTGGACAGATTCAGAGTTTCAAGATTAATGGGCTCAATCTTGGATTTAAATGTTTTTTCTTCACCAGAATTCGGATCGGTCTGATTGTTGATGTTGGCCTGAAGTTGTGGTTCTTCTAATAACACTGGAATGAGCAAAACAGCGCCGAAAATTAGAATTGCGGCACCGGTTAAACGATGCTTCAATTCATAAACAGGTTTTGGTTTATTGCTGGACTTTGCCATTGATGGTCAAAACTATTAATTCTAGGGTGAGTGAACCTGATTTTAGGTGACAAATCCGCAATCTAAAGACGTTAACTAAGCCACATATTCGGCCTATGCCGCATAAATATTGACGAAACAGTCATAGATATTGAATCAATAACCGTGTGAGCTAGTTCCTGAACGATGATCGAAATCACATTAAACTCTGTATATGCCCGATTATATCACCGACTGTATAAAATGAACCAAAGATAACAATGCGATCTTCAGAATTTGCGTGATTTTTCGCCTGTTCATAAGCACTTACAGGAGAATCGAAACAAAAATAATCCAGGTTTTCATCAAATTTTGTCATTTTTGCAGCCAGTTGATTTGAAGTCTGCCCTCTCTCACCCTCCAATGAAGTCAGCATCCAGCAATCAATGCAACTTCGCATAGGCGAGAGAATCACATCCAGCGATTTATCTTCGAGCACACCGAAAACCGCAATAGTTCTTCCTGAAACAGGGTTATCTTCGAGGAAATTGAACAATTCTCTGGCAGAGTCCGCATTATGTGCAACATCAACTATGGTTAACGGTTCACGCTTAACAATTTCGCACCGAGCCGTCAGACGACTATTGGCAAGCCCAAGCAAAGCATCATTTTGATTGAATTCGATAAAATTGGCAGAGATCCCCAGAACCGCGATTACTCCAGCCAGATTAGCGGACTGATGCTTGCCTGATAGCGGTATCGAAGAAACCTGAACAGTCTGCCATTCCTGCTTGAGGTCGGAATAATCAGACTGCCATAAAAAACCGTTAGCAGTTTCACGTATTGAAAAATCCGAGTTCGCCTGCAGAAGGATGGCTTTAACTGTGTCGGCGGATGATGAAATATTTAATGGTGGTGTCGGGTCTGAGCAGATGACAGGCTTTAGCGGACGCATAATGCCGGCTTTTTCAGTAGCGATAACTTCACGGTCACTCCCCAACCATTGTTCATGATCAATTCCAATGGAAGTGATGACAGAAATATCACCATCGATGATGTTAATTGCGTCGAGCCGACCTCCCATTCCCACTTCTAAAAGCGAGACATCTACCTTGGCATTCCTGAAAATAACAAGGGCGCAGAGTGTACCGTACTCAAAATAGGTAAGTGGAATTTCGCATCTTACAGATTCAATCTGACAGAATGCGTCGCACAGTAATTGATCTGACGTTTCGACACTACCTACCCTTACTCTTTCGTTGTATCGAACCAAATGGGGCGAGGTGTAAGCTCCGGTAAGCAAACCGCACGAGGTGAATGCTGATTCAATCATGTTGATGGTTGAGCCCTTCCCGTTGGTACCGCCTACAATGATGGTAAAACCGGGATTTCGACCACTAAGCCGAGCCCAGACTTCCCGAACACGATCGAGTGTCATATCCATGGTTCGCCAATGCTGATGCTGGATATGTTCAACCCAGTCTTCAAGATTGAAGCGATGAAAATCGGCAGGAGTAGTCAAGGATGGAACATTAAAATCGAAAACAGCCTAGTCGGGTCTGTCCGTATGATGAATCTCATCTTCATCAATGTCATTCAAGTTTGTATCTTCGGTAATGCTCTCTGCATTATCGCTTTCTCCCTGGGCATCCTCAGTGGGCTCGGCATTAGTTCCGGTAGCATGATCAATGTCCGCGGGATGGCCCTGAAAGCCCAATTTATTTAAGATACCGGCAAGCTGATCACGCATTTTACGACGATCGATGATCATGTCAATAGCGCCATGCTCCAACAAAAATTCGGCCCGCTGAAAACCATCAGGCAGTGTTTCCCGGACGGTTTGCTCTATGACTCGTGGGCCGGCAAAACCGACCAGCGCATTGGGTTCCGCTACGATGACATCTCCTAGCATTGCCAGGCTTGCTGACACGCCGCCCATAGTCGGATCGGTCAATACTGAGATATAAGGAACATTTTTTTCTCGTAATCTTGCGATAGCAGCTGTGGTTTTGGACATCTGCATCAATGAAAATAGCGCTTCCTGCATTCGTGCACCCCCACTGGCAGAAAAACAGATAAGCGGTTTGTTTTCTCGAAGACTGACTTCTGCTGCCTGAACAAAGCGCTCACCCACAACGGATCCCATAGAGCCCCCCATAAACTTGAATTCAAAAGCGGCCGCGACCACCGGAATTCCAATCAATTCCCCTGTTGCTACTTTGAGCGCCTCAGAGGAACCACTTGATTTCCTTGCCTCCTGAAGCCTGTCCTTATATTTTTTTTGATCCCTGAATTTCAGAATATCAATCGGGCTGACCTGCTCACCCAGCCAGCTGATGGAATCCTTATCCAGAAAAGACTCAAGCCTTCCAAATGCGCCAATACGCATGTGATTATCGCATTTTGGGCAAACCTTAAAACTCCGATCAAGTTCTACACCATATAGCACTGCCTGACAGGAATTGCATTTGGTCCACAGTCCCTCAGGAACGCCTGTTTTTCGCATATTGCCCGCGGTTTTTATTTTAGGCGGTAGAATTTTATCGAGCCAGTTCATATTTTCTTTTTGAGTTTAATTCTATGTATGATTTGTTGGATGCATTAAGGGGTTAGCGACTTGCGCGCAACACATTATTACAGAACTCGGTAATTTTCAGTTTATCTTTTACACCATCGGTTTCGACGCCGCTACTAACATCCACACCGTAGGGCACAGCGGCTTGAATCGCATCTGCTATATTTTCCGACGTTAATCCACCCGCCAACAACACGGGTTTGTTGCCGCCGTAACGAGATTTGTCCCAATCAAAAGACTCACCTGTGCCACCATAATGGGTATTAGAA
>JAIBDK010000287.1 GCA_024679435.1 Gammaproteobacteria bacterium
ACTTCAAAATGATTGGTAGCGCCTGGTCCGGTTTTTGTGAGCAACCACTGCAATCCAAGCAGTAACTTGCGATGAAGCCTCAAGCAGGGAGTTGCAGATACCGGTCTGGTGCACTCATATTGGACATTTACGTTGACGTGATCCTGCAGATTAGCCCCCACTCCGGGAGCATTATGAACAACCGTTATTCCTGAATTTTCAAGCTGATCGTTACAACCAATCCCAGAAAGGAGCAGCGTTTTCGGTGAATTGATGGCTCCGGCGCTCAGTATTACTTCGTGACGCGCCGTTACTTTAAACACATTACCACTGCACACTACTTCAACACCATTAGCCTCATTTTTGGCAAACAGAATTCGACGAACTGTTGTTCTACAAAGCAACGTTAAGTTGGGTCTATGAAGGATCGGATGAAGATAGGCGCGGGATGCGCTCATTCGCATACCCGCATGAATCGTTTGATCCATTAAACCAAACCCTTCCTGATTTTCCCCGTTCGTATCCGCACTCCAGGCGTATCCTGATTCCTGACACGCCTCAGCAAATACGGAGTTTAAAGGATTTGAAAACACTGGCGCCTGAACCTTAAGAGGCCCTTCATCGCCTCGAAAATTACTACGCCCCCCGCTGAACTTCTCCATCTTACGAAAATAGGGTAAACAATTATCATAGGACCACGTTTTAAATCCGGTCTCTGCAGCCCAGCGCTCGTAATCCCCGGCATGTCCTCGGACGAAGCACATAGCGTTGATAGAAGATGAGCCACCCACAACCTTGCCTCTAGGGCAATCAAGCCTCCGGTTTTCAATATACGGCTCCGGCTCTCCAATATATCCCCAGTCGAATGCCGGATCATTAATCGCATAGGCAAATGCCGCCGGCATTTTGAGAATTAAGCTTTTGTCGAGGCCTCCAGCTTCTATCAAAAGAACCGTGCGTTGCGGGTCTGCAGACAATCGATTGGCAAGAACACAACCCGCAGAACCGGCACCGACGATAATAAAGTCGTATTCTTTTTCCAATGCTCTCACCCAATCCAGAGTTTGAAAATGTTACGGATCAGGATTGTAACTGAATATTTATGGACTTGAGCTGAGTATAGCCTATCAGCTCTTCCATATTACCTTCTCGACCCGATCCGCTTGATTTAACCCCGCCAAAAGGCGAGCCTAGCGCAAATGTCACTGGGCCGTTGACTTCTACATATCCGCACTGAAGTCTTTGAGCAGTTTTGTGCACTCGATCAAGGTCTCGACTCATAATAATTGCAGCCAGCCCATATTCCACGGAGTTGGCTATCTCAACAGCTTCTGCATCGGATTTGAATTTAATAATAGAGATCACCGGGCCGTATATTTCTTCCCTTGCTATTCGCATCTGTGGCGTTACGTTTGCAAATATCGCCGGGGCAAGAAAAAACCCCTCAGCAAGAACGCAGTCTTCGTATCTTTCTCCTCCACAAACTAACTCTGCGCCATCAGACTTACCTGATTCAATATAATCCATCACCCGATGAAGCTGCGCTTCATGACTAATCGCCCCCATCTCAGCTTTCTCATCAAATGGATTGGCGACATTTACTTCTAAAAATCGGCGGGCCAGTTTTTCTACAAACACATCATGCAGCGACTCATGAATCAACACCCGAGAAGTTGAACTGCAAGAATGTCCCTGCCACTTCAGGTTCATGCCCTTCATAGCCGTCTCTACCGAGAGTTCAAGATCTGCATCATCAAATACAATCATGGGCGTTTTACCGCCTAACTCCAGAGTAACGGTTTTCAAATGCTCAGCGCCAGCTCGAAGCGCTATCTTTCCTACCTCGGTACTACCGGTAACCGATAATCGAGGTATTCGCGGATGTTTTAAAACGGCATCCGCAACAGTTTCGTTACGCCCTGTCACGATATTAATCACTCCCGCCGGAACAATATCCTTTATCAATTGACCAAATACCAATGCAGACAATGACGTATGGGGCGATGGTTTCAGAATCAGCGTATTACCGGTTAGCAAGGCAGGTGCCAAACCAGCGCCGAGGCTCTGAATGGGGTGGTTAAAGGGCAATAACTTAGCCACTACCCCGTAAGGTTCACGCCGGGTATAGTGCAGATGATTATCCAGTTGTGTAGATTCGCCTTTCAATTCCTGAGCGATGCCACAGAAATAATCGAGCATAAAAGCTCCCCCTTTTGCATCGTTCTTCATGTGCGAATATACGTTGCCATTTTCGAGCGAATCCAGCGCACCTAGCATGTCGGAGTTATCCCGCAGGACATCCCCAATGTTCTGAATAATATCTTTTCGTTCCAGCATGGATAATGCGCTCCAGCCTATCTGGGCCCGACTTGCCGCATTAACAGCGAGATCAACGTCTTGCGCTGAGGCATCCGGAATCTCGGCAATAATCTGGCCGTCAGCAGGATTGAAGGTAGGCAGCACTTTTGCGTCCGATGAGCCCTTCAGGTCACCGTCGATAAGCATCATAAAGGAGCGCGATAACAGTTGATCAAGTTGTTCAGAATTCATCTTAAAATAAAGCGTTAATTTCTCGGAAATGTATATCACCCGACATGTTCAGGCAAACGTATATTTAGCCGTAGCCAGATTATTTCGATATTCGAACCGGCTTTTGATTGGAATCAACAAGCAGATAAAGACAACTTGAAGGAATTGCATTCACTAAGTAAACTAAAATTTCTTTATCACAGAACTTCACTGGAGATGGAAAATGACAATTGAACTTAAGTATCTTACCTTCGTTTCACTTTTGACTGCATTAATGTGGGTACCTTATATTCTTAATACGATAATGGTTCGAGGCTTGACAAATGCAGTGGGCTATCCGGAAAACCCAAAATCGCTCGCCCCATGGGCCAGCAGAATGAAAGCCGCTCACAGTAACGCCATAGAAAACCTGATAGTGTTTGCCGCGCTGGTATTGATTGCCGATACAGCCGAAGTCAGCAATGAACTCACCGCTATGGCGTGTGTCATTTATTTCTGGGCAAGACTGGTGCACTATCTCGTCCACACATTCGGAATCCCCTGGGTAAGAACGCTGGCATTCGCGGTAGGGTTTTTATGCCAGATTACGCTGGCGGTGCAAATTCTGGGTTAGCCCGTAGAAGAAATATTGCACTCCCCATGTCATCCTGAGTATTGAGGAACAACCTGCTTTAATATTTTCAGCTTAAAACCCGGGATACGGCAGGAGATTCCTCCACCTTGGTCGGCATGAAATCATTGTGCATTTACCTAACAAAAAGGCTGAACTCCCTGGCCTCGGGAGTTCAGCCTTTGCTGAGAGATTTAACTGTTAAATTTAACCGGCCAGGGAAGCAAAACATTTCTCCAAAATATCCATTCCTTCATTAATCAGTTCGTCAGATATCGTTAGCGCGGGCAAAAATCGGATAACATTTCCACGCACACCACAGGAAAGAGTAACCAGTCCATTTTTATAAGCCTCCGTGAGCACCGCTTTTGTGATGTCGGCATCAGGATGATCAGCATCACCGTTTTTGACAAGCTCAATAGCCATCATCGCGCCATGGCTAGTTCTTATTTCACCAATTATTGAGGGATACTTTTTCTGCAACAAAACAAGCCTCTGGTTGAACAGAGCACCAATCCGGTTGGCGGCTTCAACCAGGTTTTCCTCCTTAATAACATCGATAACAGCAAGAGCAGCCGCGCAACCGATAGGCGAGCCACCGTAAGTCCCTCCCAAACCGCCCGGCAACGGTGCATCCATAATATCTGCCTTACCCACTACCGCCGCCAGTGGAAAGCCACCGGCCATTCCTTTGGCGGTAGTCATCAAATCTGCTTCGATGCCTGCATATTCGCTGGCGAAAAACTTGCCGGTACGACCAAACCCGGTTTGGATTTCATCTACGATTAGAAGTATACCGTGCGCATCACACAAGTCCCGGAGCGACTGCATAAATTCTGGAGAAGCAGCATAAAAA
>JAIBDK010000031.1 GCA_024679435.1 Gammaproteobacteria bacterium
AAGGCAAATGCCTTCTTCGTTATTCAATCTCTAGTGCCGCCAATGGCGTCGGACAATTAATGAACAGCAACTGTACCCCCGCGGGCAGACACGTCATTCGAGCTAAAATAGGAGATGGCGAACCCGTGAACACTGTTTTTCGAGGCCGACGCCCAACTGGCGAAATATATCAAAATGAAATGCGCGAAGCCGAGCCGGATCGAGACTGGATACTAACTCGAATACTTTGGTTGAGTGGTTGTGAACCCGGGTTTAATCGGCTGAAGAATGTAGATACTATGCGTCGCTATATCTATATCCACGGTACGCCGGACGAAGTCCCTCTGGGAACCCCGGGATCCCATGGCTGCATACGTATGCGCAATCATGAATTGCTTGCTCTATATGATCTGGTTTCTGCGGGAACACCGGTAACTATTTCCCCCTGACAACAGAGTCCCTGTACCTAATGACCAATATACCCCTCAGTCTACCCCTTGGGCCGTTAATGGTAGATTTGCCAGCAACTTCTCTTTCAATTGAAAACATTGAATTATTACGCCAACCTGCCGTAGGAGCGGTCATTCTGTTTAGGAGAAACTATCAAAACCCGCGGCAAGTTAGTCAACTTGTTAAAGATATAAAACAGCTCCGCTCACCGTCTCTGCTGGTTGCGGTGGATCAGGAAGGCGGGCGTGTCCAACGATTTCAGGATGGGTTTTTTCGATTACCTCCAATGCATTCGTTCAGCAAAATCTATGATATGGAGCCTGAACGTGGTATGGAGTTGACGGAATCAGCCGGCTATCTAATGGCCGCAGAATTACTGGAGACCGGTCTCGACTTCAGCTTTGCGCCGGTATTGGATTGTGTTAATCCTTTAAGCACGGCAATCGGTGACAGAGGATTTCACGAGAAGCCAAGTGGCATAGTAGATCTCGCCGGCGCATTCATAAATGGCATGAATAGTGCAGGTATGACCGCAACCGGAAAACATTTTCCCGGACACGGTGGAGTCATAGAAGACTCTCATTTTGCCTTGCCTGTCGACCGTCGAAGTCTCTCAGAACTGGAATCCTGTGACCTTATCCCTTACCGGGCGTTGGCTCAAAAGCTGGGAGGCATTATGACAGCCCACGTTGCTTTTCCTAATATTGAAGATTCACTGCCAACCTATTCTTCATACTGGCTTAATGACGTATTGCGAAAAGAAATTGGTTTCGAAGGTTTGATTTTCAGTGATGATCTGACCATGAAAGGAGCCCATGGTGCCGGTTCGCTTCTGCAAAGAACCCGTACCGCTCTTGAAGCGGGTTGTGATATGGCACTGATATGTAACAATTCTCCAGTTGCATCCGACTTGGCCCGCGAGATTGGGGACAGTTTCAGCACAAATCAATTGCGACTGGAATCAATGCGGGCATCACCCGCAGCAATAAACCGGGATTGTTCTGTCATAAGAAAACTGTTGACCAGCTGCGTCTAGCAGTTTCTGAAAGCCCGGAACACAGACAGTTTTGCATTATATTTTCCGTCTTTCACCCAAAAGCTCGTCCAAACGCAGCGGAGTGGAGTTCATCGGCACCCACCGGCTCCCCATACATTACGCCCACGTTTGAAAACATACGGCCGTTTCAGAATCCCTTGATATTTCACGTTCATGCCTCTCCAAATTGTTCGATATAACCTGATTATCCTTTATCTATGAACAGCACCAACAATAAATTTTACGAAAACGGCTGGTGTAAATTCCCCTATGATCAGGCAATTGCAGAATGGGTTGCCAACGCTTTGCCTCTGGCGCGCAGGGCGGTAGACTCTAAAGACCACAGCGACTGGCTGCGTTGCGGAAAAACCTGGTTTGTCGGGGTTAATGCTTTACCCAATAATATGAATGGTGTCATCGGAGAATCCCTCCCCTTATCTGGCGAAGCGGTAGAATTTATCCGCAACATGCCTGAGCTCGGAAACTTCTTCTGGGATCGCGCCCAAATCTCAGTTTGTTATCCGGGCTATCCGGCTCCGTCAGATTTAGAAACAGAAAAAGCCTACAAATTCCGAAAAAACAGGGCCTCCGCTCACATAGATGGCCTCTTACCGGAAGGACCTGAACGCCGTCGATATCTTCGTGAAATACACGCATTCATCCTCGGGATTCCCATGGTCGAATACAGTCAAGAAGCATCCCCACCTGTAGTTTGGGAAGGCTCTCATGAAATTATCAGAACCGCTTTCAACAAAATTTTTTCAGGAGTAGCTCCCGATAAATGGGGTAGTAAAGATGTAACAGAACTTTATCAACAGGCTCGGAAACAAGTTTTTGACCAATGCCAAAAAGTTGAAATACATGCGTCACCCGGTGAAGCGATTCTGGTTCATCGCCTCACAGTTCACGGCATCGCCCCATGGAAGAAAACAGCTACTGCCGGCCCGGACGGACGAATGATCTGCTATTTCAGGCCCATTCTGGACGAACCGCAAAAGTGGTTGTCTATGCAATAGGTCTCGCAAAGCCTGCCAGCCTAACAAAGAAAGTGATTAAGGTCGGGTTTTATGGAGTCCGATCTTTCTGGTTGCTGAAGTCTGTCAAAGCGGCTAACCAGATCTTTTAAAGCCCCCCCCGAAAAACGTTGTCGACAGCGCCGCTGGTTTGAACAGCAAACATCTCACTTATTGCCAGGACTTCATCCATCTTGATCGAATCATGATCAGTCCGTGCTATGTTGGGAATCATCCACACACTCAGAATCAGAACAAGTTTCAAGCCACACACTTTAGGTTTTTTTGGAACAGACCTTTAAAGGCCTGCTTAAGTGGGCTCACTAACTGTTATCTAATAATCAGTTTGCAATAGTCCCTAAAGTAGTAATTGTCCCTGCACTCAAATCATGGAACCGAAATCGACCCCCGGGGGTACCAAGATAGCCATCGAGCCCAAACCGAATATCCGCAAGTATATCTACCGGGGAGAAATTCTCGTTATCGTAACGAGGGTCCGGGCCCGCATGGGTATGATAGGATGCTCTGGCCCGGGAGCTCCCTGGAATTACCGATGCTATTGGCGGTAGCAAAACGCTGTTTGGGGTGCCTTTCACAGGCGCCGTGCTAGAAAAACTACCGTCTGAATTTCGATAAATATAACCCCCGTATTCCCGATTCTCAGCAACAGATTTTGGGTTAATTCTGTTCAGTACATCGTAGGCCGCGCCATTCTGCCCGGTGAATCGCTGCGCATTATCAGAACTGCTGCTGCCAGAACTGATCGCCAGACCGGCGCCCACCAGTGCACCACCTATCAAATATTTATTGCCATTAACACCGTCTTTCTGGTCGCTTTCCCCGCTACCTCCCTGTTGCGCCTCCGCGGAAGACTCTGCATTATGCAGCCAGCGCGAACCACCCCTGGTAGAAAAACCCAGGCTAAACATCAGCCTGTTTTCATTTTTACGGGAGTACAAGGGATTCTTTGCTGACTGCAAACTGGCGCTGTAACGAATCCCTTTTAACCGGGTTGTCAGCGTTGCAGACTGAAATCGTGAACCGTTGCCGTGACTCAGGTAATCATAACCAAAACGAAACTTTCCCAAACCTGCCGAAATAGCATAAGCCGAGCCCACCGATACCGCACCCCGACGCACCAGGGTATAGCTCATTTCCAACGCTCCCCGGGTATAACCCAGTCGTTTTACCGATCTATCCTCTAGCCCTCGGGAACTGATTGTCGCCTGGGCCAGATTCAGCGTTCCTGATTTACCCATTTGATAGCCCATTGCCACCCCAGTATACTGATAGTTCTGCTCTACGCCGCCGTGAAACAGAAACGGGTCTACTCCACTATAACGACTTCTCAAACCCGAAACAGTTTCTCCATTTCCACCAAACGCGTCAAACCTGAAACTATCTCGGGAAAATCCCATTTGCAAAAGGTTGCCAGCCTCAGATTTTACGTTGGCCAAATGTATTTGCGCATTTCTCAGACTATAATCAAGCTGCAACTCGCTAAATCTCAGAGCCTGCATTTCAGGTGACGAGGATGAGTGAGCCATTGACCGAGGAACAGTAACGAAAGAATCAAAATCGGAATCTCTGGTCGAGTAATACCCCGTTGTACTTGTCGCACCGTTGTCAAAAACAAACCCCTTAACCGTCCCGTAATCTGGTATGCCTATTTGACCATTACTGTGGGCCAACCCGGAGAGCGCTGCCCCCACAAAGAAAAGAGCCCGTGGCACAACCCTCCAAACCAAGTTCACTGTCATGATAAGCCTGTTCATATTACCCCTGCTGCATACCACCAAATTATTTCTTCCCTGAATACTAGCATAGTAATTTGAATCACTTCCGGTACCCAGCCAGTTCCCCCCAATCACAGATTTATGCTACTTTGCAGTCCATTTATCGAGAATAATGCTATGTCCATACCCGAATATCTTTCGCAACACTGCAAAGATAAAGTTCTGACTCTGGTCGGTCCACTTCGCCCTGATGCGACAATCGGGACAGCGCTGACTGACCCGGTGATTTTTGTGGACGGTGGAGCACGGTCAAGACTCAATAATGAAGGTATAGCGGTGGGTGATGGCGACTCCGCCGAGTGCATCATGGATATTTTACTCAACCCGGACAAAGATTTTTCGGATCTGGCTTACACATTAAGTCAGATTCCGTTAGATTTTGCCCAGTTGCATTTGAGTGGCTTTCTCGGCGGCAGACGGGATCATGAATTGTTCAATCTTGGAGAAGTGTATCATTTTCTAAAGGCTAGACCCGGCATTGGGCGAGCTACGTTCGATGGAAAAATTTCAGGTTATGCCGCCGGACAATGGGAAATTGAAAGGCATGGTGGATTCAGCCTTGCTGTATTGGAAAACACCCACTTAACCCTCACCGGCGACGTACGCTATTCATGTGAACATCCTACCCGATTCGGCACCCTGGATTCTCTAGGATTGAGTAATGTAGGAAGTGGCACCATCTATATAGACTGCGACGCTCCTGTCTATGTCCTGCTGGAAGAAATTCTGCCAGAAAGCAGATAAACTGATTTATATTTGGTTCCGCCTCCGCCTGGACAACCACTCACTAAAATTCGGAGATTTAAAAAGTGACAGACCTGTTTGACTTCAAAGCAAAACCCTCAAACTATGGGGTCATGGGTAACCCCATCAGGCATAGTAAATCTCCTGAGATACACGGCATGTTTGCCGCCCAGTGCAATATACAAATGCACTATGATCGAATTCAGGTCGACACCGGTGGGTTCGATCAGGCAGTCAGTCATTTTAACGCCCATGGCGGTGCGGGCCTCAATGTTACCGTACCCTATAAGGTTGAGGCATGGAAAATGTGCAAATCGGAGCACAATACCATTAGCAAAAGAGCCGATCTCGCAGAAGCGGTGAATACGTTAAAATTCCAGCAAAACGGTTCGATATACGGAGAAAACACCGATGGCGCAGGGCTGGTTAACGATCTTGAAAACAATATCGGCCTTAAGTTGGCTGATCTGCTTATTCTTATCATAGGTGCCGGTGGCGCAGTGCGCGGTATCATTGGTCCAATTATTGATCGTGCACCCGCCTGTATCACCATTGCCAATCGTACCGTAAGCCGGGCATCAACTCTGATAAACCGATATACAGACCCCATAGAAAAGAGTCCTGCCACACGCCTTCAAGCCTGCGCATTAACGGACATTCCCGATCAACCTTATGATCTGATAATAAACGGCACCGCCGCCAGTCTCGAAGGCAAACTTCCCGGAATCAGCCCCGCCTGCCTAAGTCCAGACAGCACCGTGTATGACATGATGTATAGCCCTCAACCCACAGTGTTTATGTCCTGGGCGCTTTCGTGTGGCGTTAATCATGCCCACGATGGTCTCGGAATGCTGGTAGAACAGGCAGCGGAGTCGTTTTTTATCTGGCATGAACAACGACCCCAAACCGCTCCAGTCATCCAGGCCATGCGTAAAATCTAAAACACCCTGAATGAAATTTTGCGGACTTTTATCAACACGGTGACGACTCTTATGGCAAACTATTCCCATGCCAACCTCATTTGAACACTCACTGGTAATAGCGATCTCCTCCCGGGCGTTGTTCGATATGTCCGAAAGTCATTCCGTTTATACGGAACAGGGCATTGACGCTTACTGTCAGTATCAAATCGACCACGAAACCGAGACTCTCAAACCCGGAGTTGCCTTTACTATGGTTAAAAAGTTTTTGGCTTTAAACACAAACGGTCATGGAAATGATACCCAGCATGTGGAAATTGTATTGATTTCCCGCAATAGTGCGGACACCGGGTTGAGGGTGTTTAATTCCATTGCACATTACGGACTGGACATTTCCAGAGCGGCTTTTACCGGAGGGCAGTCCCCTTACCAGTATGTTGAGCCCTTTGGTGCCGACCTGTTTCTTTCCGCCGATCCGCTAGACGTTAGCCAAGCTCTGGACGCCGGACATGCGGCAGCAACCATACTGCCCTCCCAGACCGAGAACAATCGCTCAAATGAATTGAAAATTGCTTTTGACGGTGATGCCGTATTATTCTCTGATGCGGCAGAACAGGTGTTTCAAACAAAAGGTCTGAGCGCATTCACTGAAAACGAAAAGCAAGCAGCAAATGAACCCTTGCCCGGAGGCCCATTCAAGAATGTTCTTTCGGCACTGCATCGTATTCAACAAAATCACGAAAACTCACCCATTCGAACGGCATTGATCACAGCGCGAGGGGCCCCCGCTCACGAAAGAGTCATTAAAACCCTGCGGGCCTGGGAGATCCGCATCGATGAAAGTTATTTTCTTGGTGGAATGGACAAAGGCGAGTTTCTAAAGACATTTGGAGCCGATATCTTTTTCGATGACCAGCGGGGTCATTGTGACTCTGCCAGATTGCACGTACCTACCGGACATGTGCCAAGTGGAATTGCCAACCGCTAGACAGGTTTTCGGTCGACACCACTGGCCCCTAAATCCGTCCTGAATATTTTAACCAAACAAAAGACTTAAAACTAATCTGGCAATCTATTTTCACTGGCATAGAGCGATTCTAAAGATTCTCTTTCCCGTATCACATAATAACGATCCCCATCCACCATAATTTCCGCAGGCCTTGCCCTGCCATTATAATTAGAGCCCATCACCGAGCCATAAGCACCCGCAGTTCTAACCACCAGTAGGTCACCTGGCTTCACAGAAAGTTTTCTTCCTTTACCTAGAAAATCCCCGCTTTCACAAACCGGTCCAACAACATCATAGGTAGCCGGGCTTTGACAATCATCTAGTTCAACCGGCACAATTTCCTGATAGGCTTGATATAAGGCAGGCCTAATCAGGTCGTTCATCCCGGCATCAACAATACAAAAACTGGTGTCTTCATTGTGTTTCAGATTATGCACCCGAGTTAGCAAAATACCGGCATTGGCCACAATGGCTCGTCCTGGCTCAATGGCTACGGGAGTTTTTCGGTTACGGCTGTTCAATAGCTCAAGCAAAGCAATCCAGTACTGGTCCGGGCTGGGTGGCTCTTCGTCACTGTAACGAACACCCAAACCACCACCAAAATCAATTTGTTCAACTTTAATTCCCTCAGCTTCAAGCAAATCTACGAAATCAATCATCCGACCAAGGGCATCCTGATAGGGCGACAGTTCTGTAAGCTGAGAACCTATATGGCAGGCAACACCATGCACATGAATGTTAGGATCGTCACTAGCCCTGCGATATGTCTCAAAAGCAACACCGGGTTCCAATCCAAATTTATTACTCTTTAGTCCCGTGCTGATATAGGGGTGGGTTTTGGCATCCACATCAGGATTAATGCGTACCGAAATACTGGCTACAAGTTTCTTTTCAGCGGCGATAGCGCTAATTTGCTCCAGTTCACCGTTAGATTCGATATTGAAGCAGCCGATTCCTGCATCCAGTGCATCGCAAATTTCCCAGTCCTGCTTACAAACTCCAGAAAATACCGTTTTAGCCGGATCACCTCCAGCCGCAACAACCCGTTTTAATTCACCACCGGACACGATATCAAAACCGGAACCAAGACGCGCCAGAACGTCCAGAATGGCCAAATTTCCATTGGCTTTTACTGCATAGCAAATTTGATGTGGATAATCACCAAACGCATTATTAAAAGCATTCCAGTGACGTTCCAAAGTGGCCCGGGAATAAACAAAACACGGAGACCCCATTTCTTCAGCTATTTGCTTCAAAGAAACACTTTCAGCAAATAGCTTGTTGCCCTGGTATTGAAAGTGATCCATTAAAAACCTGCAAACGTCCGGAGTGGAGAGGCGCGACAAAACCGACGTAAACGCCGGTAGTAGGCGTAGTTGAAGTTGAAAAGTCGGTAGTGATAAGGCGGCTATTCTATGCTGTCTGCCGCTTCATCTTTCTTACTATCGCCTTCTCCTTCCTCTTCTTCAACGGCCTCAATAACGGCGTTTTCAGATTCCGGAATGTAAAGAGAACCCTTTTGGCCGCAACCGGAAATACCGGCGGAAATTCCCAGAAGGCTGGTCAGGAAGACAATTGTTAGTTTTTTCATGGGTGACAATAGCTGAGTTTTACAGGATTAATTCTACAATCTGAATTCTATACCGGATAGACTTCTCGTGCATCGAGTAATTTACGCGCATTATCAACCGCTTCTCGAACTCGGTCCGGGGCAGTTCCGCCAATATGATTTCTAGATTCCACTGAGCCCTGCAATTCAAGCACCCGAAATACGTCCTCTTCAATAGCCGCGCTGAATATTTTTAACTGATCCAGACCTACTGCGGGAAGGTCAATTCGCTTCTCAACGGCATACGCCACGACATTACCGACAATTTCATGGGCGTCGCGAAACGGTATCTGTTTTCGAACCAGATAATCTGCCAGATCCGTCGCCGTAGAATAACCAGCCGCCGCCGCACTCAGCATGTTATCTGTCTTGACTCCTATCGTTGGCACCATGGCAGCAAAGATCTGCAAAGTCAGCTGCATAGTATCGATGGTATCAAACAGAGGTTCCTTATCTTCCTGATTGTCGCGGTTATAGGTTAACGGTTGACCTTTCATGATCATTAGAAGAGACATTAGATTGCCGGTAACACGACCACTTTTTCCTCTCGTAATTTCCGCCACGTCGGGGTTTTTTTTCTGGGGCATAATGCTGGAACCAGTGCAGAACTGATCGCCCAGATCAACAAAATCGAAAGCTGGAGAAGACCACAGAACGAGTTCTTCGGCAATTCTTGAGAGATGCATCATGACCAGTGCACCAGCAGCATTGAACTCAATAACAAAATCACGATCAGAAACCGCATCCAGTGAATTTAGCGCCACAGTATCAAATTCGAGCTCTTTTGCTGTCATCTCCCGATCTACAGGATAACTGGTACCTGCAAGTGCAGCACAACCTAAAGGGCTTATATTCACTCGCTTTCTGCAATCTTGAAGTCGCTCATAATCCCTTTGAAACATCTCATTCCAGGCCAGAACATGATGACCGAAGGTAACCGGTTGAGCAGACTGCATATGAGTAAAGCCCGGCATAATGGTATCAGTATGCTGAGCCGCTAATTCTACCAATGCTTTTTGTACTAATGTCAGAAGCGCACCAACCACATCCAGTTCTTCACGTAAATACAACCGAACATCTGTGGCCACTTGATCATTACGGGAACGACCAGTATGGAGTTTCTTGCCCGCTTCGCCAATTTTTTGCGTCAAAGCGAACTCTATATTCATATGCACATCTTCCATAGATTCAGACCACTGGAAATCCCCTCTCTCTATTTCTGCAAGTATTTCGTTCAGCCCGCATTCAATATCATTAAACTCAGTTTCTGAAATCACCCCGTTCCGGGATAGCATTCGAGCATGAGCAATAGATCCCGCAATATCCTGCTTATATAGTCGATGGTCGAAACTTACGGATTGAGAAAATTGCTCCATCAGGATATGGGTAGGCTGGGAAAAGCGGCCTCCCCAAAGCTTGCTTTGATCGTTCATAAATGAAAAAATAAGAGAATAAATGGTCAAAAAATAACTTACAAACCCGATAAAAAGTAGACTTTTCAGAAAAACCTGCTATTCATTCCGAAAAAAGTACCGCTTGTCTAAAAAATTTGATTTGCTTTAGCTCTTCATTCTACTATTAATCTAGAGCAAGTGAAAACTTGTTCTTCTATCGGGTCTTTACCCCCTTCAGCAGACACCCCCCATTCTGTTTGATTCGATAGACTTTTAAACTCCCCTGTTCACAGGGGAGTTTTCTTTATACTCCTTAGTTTCTCCCCAGCAACAGCTTATTCGCTGAATTCAATTTTGGCAGTAAAGTTGTAACGATGTATTTAATCCGTGTCTGATATAATTCTCTCGTAATTATTTACAATCTAGTTGGCATGCTGATTTTTCATAGAATAGATGCGTAATTTCAACTAATTAGTAAAGTTTTTAATAAAAATTCCCAATGGATAATTAGTGAGCAATAGCTTTGTCACAAGATAGTTTTAAATTTGAATTCAGTAAAGGACGTTTTCCATTACGTTTTGTGCTTCTGTCTTTTTCTGTGATATTTGTTGCGTTGGTTTTTTACTATGGCGGAAATCTGGAGACGAACTATTCTCATGCACACCTGTTTTCCGTTATCGGACTAGCGGTGGCGTTTGCGACGATCGCCCTGTCTTCGCTCTATGTTGTCAGAACATCAATTGCCAAAATGACTTTTACAAAAGGATTTGTAATCTCCTGGGCCATCATCTTTGTCTCTGCAGTTTGCCTTACCCTGGGTATCACATTAGCTAGAGAACTGCAGAATTTCGATATCTTAATCTTTAATACCCAGTATTTTGGACCTGGAGTGATTTATTCCCTGATTGCGCTGCCTCTAGTGTTGACCCCCGGGTTACTATGGTTTGAGAAACAACTCTATTCCGATCGCGAAGCCCAGATAGCTTCAGAGTCAGAGCAATACACCAATCTGGACTTCCGGATTCGCCCCCATTTCTTGTTCAACTCGTTAAATAGTGTTGCGGGACTAATTACCCAGCATCCCGCACGTGCAGAAACCGCACTGCACAATCTAGCAGACGTCTTCAGAGCGGTTATGTCAGACAAACGTCAACTGGTTCCTCTCAAAGCCGAACTGGATATGGCAGACAAATACCTTTACCTTGAAAAAATCAGGCTAGGTGACCGACTGGAAATTTCCAGCAAAATTGACCCGAACAGTGTCGGCGTCAAGGTTCCGGTCTTTTTGCTTCAACCAATGCTCGAGAATGCGGTGTATCACGGCATCGAAACTCGCTTCAAAGGAGGAACAATCAGTCTGGTAATTCAAATCAAGGATAAAAAGCTAGTTATCAAGATTACCAACCCGCTTCCCGAAGCCGGAGTAAAGCGCCATGTAGGCAACAAGGTTGCCCAGCAAAATTTACGACAGCGGATCCATGCGGTTTTTGGAAGTCGTGCCTCGCTGGACTCCTATGAAGCCGAAACCACGTTTAACGTTATCGCACGGATACCACTATAAGTCACTTATGAAATATCTCGTAGTTGATGATGAGCATCTGGCTCGCGCACGGTTAAAGGAACTGATCAGAAGGATTAAGCCAAAGGCCAAAATTATTGAGGCAAAAAATGGTGAAGACGCCATCGACAAATTTGAAACACATCATCCTGAAATAGCCCTGGTGGATATTCGGATGCCGGGCATTGGCGGCATTGAACTCGCCTACCACCTGTCAGGGCTTGAAGATCCTCCCGCAGTAATTTTTACTACCGCTCATAACGAGTACGCTCTTCAAGCTTTCGATGCAAATGCCATCGATTATTTACTAAAACCTATACACCTCGAACGACTGCAACGCGCTCTTCAGAAAGCCGAACCGCTTTCGAATGAGCAGAATCGGGCGCTCAAAGAAGGCGATGAAGAGCGCACTCATATTTCTGTAAACCAGCGCGGCAGATTAAAACTGATTCCGCTAAAAGACATCGCCTTTTTCAAGGCGGAAAACAAATATGTTGTAATCAAAACCGGGGAGGGGGAATACTTACTCAACGATACGTTAAATCAACTCGAAAATGAGCTGGGCGACGGGTTTATACGTGCCCACCGAAACGCCCTGATCTCCACTCATTACCTGGAAGGAATCGAAAAGTTAGACGACGATCGTTGGCAAGTATTTCTCCACGGATTTGACGATAGAATCGAAGTCAGCCGAAGACAAAGGCCTATAATACGTAGCTGGCTAAAGGGCGATAACACACATTCAGCAAAAGGCTAGAATCAACGCATACCCTAATATTCTTTTATCCGCCGTGCCTTCCAGTAATGATCTGCCCAGTATCTAGATTCCAAAGACGATTTCATTACCCCGCCTGACTCAGAGGCGTGAACGAACACTCCGTCGTCCAGATAAATCCCAACATGTCTGCGAGTGAAACCCGTTTTAAAAAACACCAAATCCCCTGCACGAAGTGTCTTTTGTTTTGTTCGCTTACCCAACTTGGCCTGGCTTTCTGTGGTTCTGGGTAGCTGAATGGAATAGATATCCTTGTAGGCTTCAACCATTAAAGCAGAGCAATCAATTCCCTGTTGCCCTGTTCCTCCATA
>JAIBDK010000061.1 GCA_024679435.1 Gammaproteobacteria bacterium
CGTAAAAAACAGCATACCCAGAACCATAAAGAAAACAAGTCGGCAAAATGCTTCGAAATCACGTCGGGTTCTGATCCAGCATCTCCCGACCAGGTACGCACCTAAGGACTCCACGATGTATATACCACCCGATTCAAACCCCTGCCCCAGACCTTCATTGACAACAAATGCAAGTAAAACCCATAAGCTGTGCGCTATCATAAGAAAGTCAACAATATGGGGAGCACCCACACGATAACTTAGTAACAGATTCAACGACGGCAACAAGGTGATAATCAATAAAATCCTATAGGGCGACAATCGTAATGACCCAACATAGACCGAAGTTTCTGAGGGCATTGTCAATGCGATCACGAGGGCCGTAACGGGCCATGGAAGAAGCCGCACTGCATCTTTGAAACGCATGGCGGTTTGAAATGCTCGTGAGGTCCTTTTCATTATCGAAATAGTATAGATATATGTCTATCGGAACTGATTAAGCCCCTTTATCAACACCGGCCCTTACACTGAAATACGTCCAACGTTCTGGACGATAAAGTCGCTTTCTTACCACCCTCAAAGTCGTACCATAAAAAGACTGCAGTTTTTCACGCAAACTTAGCTGCTTTACCCAAACAGGAAACAACTTTAGTCCGTTGTAGCGAGGAAATGGAACGCGTAACGCCCGAAGTGTTATTGTCCTCCCCCAGATCGCCCCTCTAACCCGAAGCAAATTCTCCTGCGAGTCCGGTAAAGTCGATAATGGCCGCTTCTCTGCACTAACAAAGCCGTTTGCAATGGCCTCCCGCAATATCCGTTGGCCCCGCCTGGTGCGCACAACCACCAGAGAACTACCTTTTTCTCCAGAAGCTATAGCCCTGTACCACGGATCACCGATAGAAATGTCAGCAAGCTCTCCTGTATGGTCTGCGCACATGTGGCAACGCCACTGTCTTTTTTTCTGAAGTATGTCACCCCATCCAGCCGCATAACTGATGGAAGCATAATTTTTCTGATCTTCGGGATTGTTAGGAACAACCGTCATTTCTCCAGGCCAGCCATGCCCTCTATAACGCAGTTCCTTTAGGTCATTTGCATCAGTCGCATCAGTTGATCCAAGATGAGACATAAGATCAAATGTCGCCGATACTGAAGGCACGCCCGCACAGAAGATACCGATAGTTAGACCCAGGTTTTTTTTCAGTTCAGGTCGAGACTGCGCCGCCATAGATGCCGCAGCCACATCACATGGCTTGCCAATAAAAACCAGAGGTTTTGACGCTGACTCAACTTCGTACAGGCGATCACACGGACTTGAAGGTGCGTACCGCGAACCGGATGCTTCAAGCAATTCTTCTAAATTGGTACTTATCGCTGATCGGTTTAGGTACGGAATGTCTTTTCGAGCCTTGGTATGCAAAGCACCTTGCATTCCCCCTTTTTCTATACAGTAGTGCGCAAGCGCATTGACGACTCCACCACTGGAACCACGAAACCGAAGTTCGTGATTTTCTGCATGGCCCTCCCAAATTTCAAGGACTGGCCCCCATTCGTCAAGCAATGTTTCCTCAATCTGCTCGCAATTTTCCGTGCTCGGGTATGTGATTTGACGCCCTGGACAAACTTTTATGGTTTGTTCTGCAATAGTCCCTTGCTTGGCTACGTTAGTGATACAGCGTGGTCGTCTTGCCTGTTCCAGAGTTTCGACCATTTCGACATGGTCCGGGTATAGGCCGGCGCAAGCCCCGCAACCCATACAAAGATGGGCTGCCGCAATCTCTTCGACATTATTCAGTGTGTTTTTCAATGTAATGTTCCTGGAATATGTTTCTGATTTGAGAAGATAATTCGATACGCAATGAAACTCGACAGGATGAGCACACTCACCGCTAGAACGGCTCGAACCGCGTATCCTGGATAGAAAAGCCACACGCCCACCAATCCCATCAAAATAACTGGAACTAGCAGCGCAGATAAGGGAGTCGCAACATTATGGTATTTGTTCAACAACTGCATTCCTGCCATCAGCGCAAGGCCTTCACCCACTGCCGCGGCCATAGCAATAAAATGCAAACTCATGCCGTAAAAACCAGCGCAGGCCGCGATTAGAAGCCCTCCAAGGCGCCACAAGTTTGCCAGGAGTAGTATTTTGCTATCTCCCAGAGCCAGAGCCGCTGTGCTGGGTCCAACACGCATAATGCGAATAGCCAACGCACACCCCAGTCCCGCCAGAACCGAGGATTCAATCACATAATTTTGTCCGAAAAACAACGCAAGAATCGAATTACCGAGAGAGAGGTAGCCAATAGCAAAAAGCAGTGCTACAAATGAAAAAGTCACTAAAGAGCGTTCATATAAAACCAGAAATTCCGCTTTAATGTTCTGCTGGCGCGCCAATAGTGGCAACAAAAGGGTCAGGCTTCCTCGAGCCAGAATCAGTGTCGGCAACAATCCAAGTTGAAGTGCGAGCGCATATCGACTCAACTGTTCTGCCGATACCGACAAAGCCACAATCAACTTATCACCCTGAAAAACGCCAAACATCAGAAGGCTATTGATTAACATCGGCCAGCCGAATTTAAGCATCCGAGCGAGGTAATTCCATTCACATCGCATACGGTATCGTCTCTCTGCGTAAATATGTGATAAACAAACCAATGCAACGGCCTGAATCAAACTCGCCCAGACCAACGCTGAATAATCACCTGTTAGTTTCCAGGAAGGCCATACGGCGAGCAGAGACAAAACACTAGCCAAGCTCTCAACTTTGAAAGTCAGACCAAAACTGAATTTACGTTGAGCTCTTCGATAGTCAAGATGTACGAATCCACGAACAAGGGGGACCAGACCGAGGCTTGCAACTGCAAGCGCTATATCCGGGTAACCAAAAACAACAGCAGTAGGATATGCCAACGCGGACAGTGCAATACCGGATAGCAATCCACGAATAATTTCCAGTCCATGAGCATTAGACTGAAACCGACTGGTGTTTCCATCACTAGCCTGCACCAAAAGCCGGTCGGCTCCGAGATAACTGACCATTTCGAGAAAACGCAGCGTAATCGCGAGCATGATGGCTATCCCCATTTGCTCGGGCCCGAGCAGCCTCGCAAGAAATATATTTCTGAGCAAGATCGTGCCTTCAACCACAATCTGATTTCCCGAGACCAGAAACGCACCCTTTTTTAGTTCGAAAGCCACGTCTGCTTAAGCCACTTTAAGAAAGGAATCACCGATAGCACCAGCAATAGAGTCCATCTGCTGCTTTGCCTGAGACATAACTGCCGGGAGTGCACGATGCAGGGAGTTCGCTGTTTGAAAACGTCGCTTGAATCCTTGGTAGATACTTTCAGACAGATCTTCTCCATCGGCAAACCGCAAGTCCACAACCTCATCTCCCTGCTTGCAGCTATCAAACACGCCTTTTGTCTTCATACTGTAAGCCAGGGCCATCGTCGGAACCCCAGAAGACAGCGCCGCAATCGTTGCGTGCATCCTTGTGCCACAGAACCAGTCTGTCCGACTGATAACCCATTTCAGTTCAGCTGCATCAAAATCGCCATCGAGGACTTTAACCCTATCATCATCCGGGCAAACAAGATCACGCAAGACTGAATAGCTGGCAGCCAGGTCGCACTCAGGATTGCCTTTTCCAGTAACGACATGAGGAACGAGCAGAATTTTAGAGTGAGTGTTCTCTAGCAAATTTTGTAATGCTTTGAGAATCACTCTCCGATAATCAGCTTTTAACCCAAACTGCGACTTTGATTCACTGGAATTGTTGTATAAAAGCCCACTTACATTGAATCCAATAACGGGCTCGCCCCGTTGTTTCCTGCAAAGCCATGATCGAGTGATATCGTTAACTTTTTTCTGCGCACACGAAATCGGTAAGCCAAAGGCCATATCCACGCCCAGGTGATGAATTTTGGGGTCAAATGAATTCCCTAAAAGTAATTTTAATTGCTCGAAGCTTTCTTGATCGCGTGCCCACGCAGCAGATGACTGTCGCACAATTTTGCTCGCAATGGCACGTGCGCGGGTTGAATGAAACGGGCCATAAGTCTGCGGAAGAAGTATTAAGGGCCTGCCTGCCTGAAGCGAAATAAGCTTCGGCAAGGTGATGGTTTGGAATCGTTGAGGGCCATATATCTCGGTAAAACTATCTCCACCGCTCACATCTAGAACTGCAGATGCCTGGCAAATAGTTTTGGCATTTTCATTCCAGAGCCCACCAACGCTCGCTGCCAGACGGATTTGCCACAGGTTTTCTCTGCGATAGTAGCGTCTGCCATTTATCGCTCCCAGCCTGTCGAAACGGCGCATTTCATCGTTCAGCAAAATCTCTGACTGTTGTCGCCCCCGACCATGATCGAAAACACAAAGGCGGTGAAAGTTGCGTTTAGCCAGACCGTCAATAACAGAATAACAAAGGGCCGAGACGCCTGCGTTTCCTGTATCTGGTCCTGCTCCAAATAACAATACCTGCTGTTCATTTAAGTTTTTCATAATTAAGTTTTAGCAAGTATCGTGCCAAGTCTATAACGTGCAAAAAACTCTCGCATCTTGCAATAAACCGTCCTATTACGGGACTTACAGCTTCAAATGCTTCGCATTTTGCAATTAATTCCCAATTTGCAACGAACTACTAACCTTTACCCCCCCTTATTCTCCTGATATGCCATATCTATAAATTTGGCATGATATTTGCTTTTCTATGATAAACAAATCAAGCGACTACACATGAAACAATCAAACTCACTATATTCTGTGAAAAACGATAATTTTGGCACTCGAAATAATCTCTCGGGATCTGGGCTTTGGTTTTTAATCCAAAGGGCAATTGCTGCCTCAATTTTGATCACGATTTCACCTCTCTTCACACTTCTTTTTATACTGGTTAAATCAACCTCCAGAGGTCCATTTATCTATAGCCAGGAACGTTTGGGACTAAATGGAAAACCTTTTAGAACCTATAAAATTCGTTCTATGGTTGTTGGTGCAGATAAAGACACTTCCTTTGCCCGGAGTGTTCAGTCTTCAAATCCCTGCATCACGCCGATTGGTCGAATATTAAGAGATATCAAACTTGATGAACTTCCTCAGTTATGGAATATCGTAAAAGGTGACATGGCATTTGTAGGACCACGCCCTCTGGCAATTTCCCTGCAACGAGAACTGGAGCAGGCAATAGACGGGTTTGAGAGACGCTTAAGCATTCCACCCGGGCTCACCAACCTGAGTCAAGTATGCATATTGGAAAGCGCGAGTCAGGATCGCGTCATAGAGGATTGGCGAATGCGGTTCGAGGCTGAACTGCATTACTTGAGAAACAGAAAGCCCTCTTATGATCTTCTCATACTCCTGATAACTGCTCTGTATATAGCCCGCAAGTTCATGTCACGTATTCGGTTGCCCGGACTCACATCCAGGCGATTTGCACTGATTTCAGCAAGTTTGTTATCGATCGTTGTGTTGACCGGCTGCGGCAGTGTTCCCGCAAAAGAAACCAACGCTGTGACTACTGCCTTAGTATCGAAACACGAACTCACCCAGGACGCCGATGCCCTGGCGGATAGCAATATCGATGTACAAAGTATTAATCTGGATACCGCTCTGCAGGGGTCACCAGATCTGGATTATCTTGTTGGATTTGGCGATACACTTTTGCTAAACATTTTTGAAGAACCCGGAATGAATAATTTGCGCATACCGGTCGACGCAGATGGTTACATCCAACTTCCTTTCATTGAGCGTGCACATGTGGTGGGCAAGACCACCGCAGATATTCAAAGCCAGCTAAAATCTGCATTCGCAGATAATTTTAAGAACCCATGGGTATTAGTTCTAGTTGAAGAATACGGAAGCCGTCCTGTCTATTTACTCGGAGAATTTAATTCTCCAGGTGTCGTATATCTAGACAGGCCTACTAATATTATTCAGGCTCTCGGACATGGGAAAGGTTTGAGTGAACGGGCATACCTTAGAGGCGCTCGCCTGTTAAGGAAAAACCAGCTTGTGCCTGTGGATATCAACGGACTGTTAAAAGAGGGTCGTCAAGACCAAAATCTCTGGCTTGAACCCGAAGACACGATTTTCATTCCCAACATACAGGAACAGAAAATTATCGTAATGGGCGCTGTCAATCAGCCCAAGACGCTTTCTATCAACAACGAAGGCACAGGGCTAATCGAGGTGATTACTGAAGCCGCTGGCGTTCGCCGAGGCATTGCACAGCTGGATCAAATTCGAATTATCCGATCTCTTTCTGTGGTAAGTGGAGAATTCATCACCGTTAATGCAGAACAAATCTTCGCCGGTAATGCGCCTGACTTTCCGTTGATACCGGGTGATATTGTATATGTACCGCAGAGTTCTCTTGGAGACTGGAACGATGTTGTTAATGCGATCAAACCAAGCTTTGAACTGGTATCAACCAGTTTGCAGCCGTTTGCGCAGTTAAAATTCTTAACCGAAGACTAAGAAAAATCTCCCAAACTAAAGAATCCCGGAGCTACAAATTCTAATATGACATCAAAATTCAGTTTTTTCAGCGACCACGTCCAGGGAAGTATATTTCATAAAACAGGTCTTCTCGTACTGTTGATCTTCTGCATTATGTTCTTATCTCCCGCCGCTCAGGCACAAGGAGATAATGCCTATGGAAATGCAAACTGTTCCGCATCATTTCTCAACCTTTGCCCAACTGAGGAAGTCACTGTTACTTCCGATTCCAGCATAGCAGCTGCACCTATCCCAATAATAGGGGCGGCTTTTTGGGAAATTTTTATAGTATTTTCGGGGCTTGCCGGCGTGTGGCTTATGAAACACGGCCGGCCCAGGCGAATCGAGAAGTAACAGTGACTTCTGGGGACACGCTAAACAGTATTTTAGAAACAACTCTGGTATTCGGACTGGCAGCAGCCATCGCCATTTTACTGGTCGCCACCCAACAACCGTTTGGTTCGGCTTGGCTTGAAGTGGTAGGTCCCAGCAGAGTTTTAACATTGGCGTTTCTTATTAGCTTATGCACTTGTCTTATAAGGGCTGTTGCGACAGGTTGGTACGTAATTGGTTTTGCATTCCTACTATCAGTCATAATGAGCAAATTTGTCCCTATTGAGTATTGGGCTGCGGCATTGTTCACTTATGGAATCTGGTTAATGATTAGACGTTCCGCCGTAGCTCCTACAATCATTGCTCTAGGCGCTCTCGGATTACATTCCGCTCTGATGATGGAGCAACTACCGGGAGTAATCCACCTTGCGTTGCATATGGATACCATTATTGCTACTTCGCTGATCGAGCTGTCAGGCCGTGCAGTGGATGTCCGTGGAACAGCGCTTTTCGTCGAGGAAGGGTTCTCACTCCGACTAATTGGCCCGTGTAGTTCAATCTGGCCAATGCTAACTATAATAGGTGCGGTCGGTTCCATCCTGGGTGGGATGCAATTAGGAGCCGTAAAACATGCACACATTGTTATGGTACTCGCTGCACTTACAGCAATATTTCTCAACGGAATGCGTCTGGCAATTATGAGTTCATCAAATGTGGCATTCGAATGGTTACATGCCGGCTCGGGTGCAATGATATTTCGCATTTCGCTCCTGGCAATAATAATCGTTTCATTCGCCTTTGTTATCTTGCAGCGACACCCTGTCAACGTCACAAGTATTCATAAGCCAAAGAGCATCTAAATTAATATCAGCACTAACTTATGTTGTTAAAATTAAACTGGCGAGACAAGCACAACAGACTATTAAAACTTACAAAACTGCAATATTTTTCCGCAAAAAATACCTTGCATGCAATTTTATGCAAAAGGGACTAGATTTCTACTATATTTTTTGCAAATAAATGCATTTAGGTTTTCGCTCGATATCTATTTAATACTATAATCCGCGCGCTTTTCTGCCTGAGTAACTCAACCGTTAAATTTAATATTTTTTTCCATCTGCTAAGTCGGCAGCTACGAAAAGCAAGCTTCGGTGAATCCCTCCATTCTTTGCAATACGCTGGATTCTGCCTCCACCCTATCTAGAGAGACCACCTTTGAGTCGATTGACTACCATTTCGGATTTTGCCAAACGACTGCGTTCCAGCGAATCCACCACATCGTCCGGCTCCAAAGACACAATGGGTGTCGGGCAATTCCGTGTCGAAATTCTTTCTGGTCTTACAGTAGCTCTGGCACTGGTTCCTGAAGCCATTGCATTTGCATTTGTCGCCGGTGTTGCACCCCTTGCAGGGCTATATGCGGCATTTATCGTTGGCTTGATTACAGCGGTCTTTGGTGGAAGACCCGGCATGATTTCCGGCGCCACAGGTGCACTGGCAGTGGTAATGGTTTCGCTGGTTGCGCAACACGGTGCCGAATATCTATTCGCAGCGGTGGTATTAATGGGAATCATCCAGATAACGGCGGGAGCATTAAAACTGGGGAAGTTCATTCGAATGGTACCCCACCCGGTAATGCTGGGATTTGTAAACGGCCTTGCCATTGTTATTTTTCTGGCTCAACTCAGTCAGTTCAAGGTTATTGATGAATCCGGACAACATGTCTGGATGAACGGAGTGACATTGTGGACCATGCTGGGCCTGGTAGGCGCGACCATGTTGTTAATCCACTTCACTCCCAAAGTCACCCGATTAATACCGGCTCCGCTGGCGGCAATCGCAACTGTGGCAGCGGTGGTTATTTTCTTTGACATACCGGTTCCCCGGGTCGGAGATCTGGCATCTCTTGAGGGCGGACTGCCGAAATTTTCGGTTCCCCTGGTGCCGTTTAATATCGAAACCTTGTGGATCATATTGCCCTATTCCATCATTCTGGCGGCGATCGGACTGATCGAAAGTCTACTGACTTTGAATCTGGTGAGTGAAATAACAGGTAAACGCGGCGGTGCATCCCAGGAATGCATCGCCCAGGGTGCCGCCAATACTGTCACTGGATTCTTCGGTGGAATGGGTGGTTGTGCCATGATTGGACAGTCCATGATAAATGTTAAATCCGGAGGACGATCAAGACTATCCGGAATTGCAGCGGCACTTTTCTTATTGAGCTTTATTCTGTTCGCCAGCCCGGTTATTGAACTGATTCCTCTGGCAGCACTGGTTGGCGTTATGTTCATGGTAGTCATCGGCACATTTGCCTGGCAAAGCATAAGAATACTCAGCAGAATTCCACGTTCAGACGCATTCGTTATCTTGCTGGTTACTGCTGTCACAGTAGCCGAAGATCTGGCAATTGCGGTGGTAGTGGGTGTTATCGTATCGGCTCTTGTATATGCCTGGAATGCTGCTTCTACCATTCAGGTCAATTCAAGAGACTCCATAACCGAGATCGGTGCCCGCGTGTATGAAATATCCGGTCCGTTGTTTTTTGGTTCAGCGACCCGGTTCCAGGAACTATTTGACCCATCTCAGGACCCTGAGGTGGTTATTTTGGACTTCAACAATTCCAGAGTTGTAGACCAATCCGCCTTGCAGGCCATCGAGGCGGTAGCTGCCAAATACCAACAGTCTGGGAAAAGACTTCAACTGCGACACTTAACCCACGATTGCCATAAACTTCTCACCACGGCGGGTCAACTGATGGTGGATCGAGATGACGACCCGGACTACGGACTAGCCGTAGATTACGACATCAAGTCAGGACGCATGGGCGGCACACACTAATACGGATCGCTATATCTCATTCCAACTTCCGGCAGGATTACCCAGATTGTCATTCCGGGCGAGTTTAGCGGTAAGCCCCCAACGTCATTGCTTTAGCGCATCAACCACGGCCTGGGCGACGACTCGGTTGAAGCAATGGGCAGGCTGATCCATCGCCGGCGCCAGCGCACCGCCGTCAAATGCCGATGACTTTCGACCGCGCTGCATCCCTTCCACCATATCCCGATCTTC
>JAIBDK010000052.1 GCA_024679435.1 Gammaproteobacteria bacterium
ACCCGCAACCTTGATAGTTCTGGCCTGCACAAGTGCCGGAATGGGTCTTGTGATTTCTGCACAAGCGAGTAATTGGTGGTCCGTCTTTGTCGGGTACAGCGTTCTATTTGGAACTGCAAACGGCATCGCCTATGGCTATGTATTGCAACTGGTCGGCCGGGCAATTCCTGACCACAGAGGATTTGCAATGGCGGCTGTTACGGCAGCCTATGCCGTGGGTTCAGTTGTTTTCTCTTTGCTCCTGGCGTGGAGGGTAGAATCGACTTCTCTGTCCAGTGCCCTCGTTAACATGGGAATAATCATTATCGGCGGAGGAATACTATCCGCAATAATAATGAAAAAATCCGGGGTGTCTTATAACCTCACCGACCCCGCATCTGACCCGATTTCGGTCACACAACAACCTCAAAAATCAATGATCACATTACTTTGGGTCGCTTATGGTTGCGCAGTTCTGGCCGGGTTAATGGCAATCGGCCACGCCGCAGGGATCATTCAATCGTTGGGAGGAGAATACAGAATAGCAATATGGGGCGCCGTCTTTATCGGTATCGGAAGCACCATTGGTGGGTTTTTTATTGGATTCGTTATTCATTCCCGAAACATGCACAAATGGCTCATTCGACTGCCATTACTTTCAGCTCTATCTCTGGGGTTGCTAACCCTTACCTCCAACGCCATCACTGCCATCGCCATTTTGTCTATTATCGGCTTCTCCTATGGAGCGGTTATCTCTGTCTATCCATTTACCATTTCCGAGTTATTCGGGAATCAATCGGGACCAAAAGTTTATGGGCGGGTGTTTACCGCCTGGGGCTTTGCCGGTCTGGCAGGCCCATGGCTTGCAGGCAAACTGTTTGATTTAAACGGACAGTATTTCGTTGCGTTGATTCTGGCCTCGGGCTTTGCCGTTGTTTCCTGTCTGGTTTATTACTGGATTACCAGGCAAATTAAATTACAGAACCAGTAAATACAGTGCCAACACCGGGGTATGTCCGGCACGAACACCGTGCCAGTTCCAGGGATGGTTATAAACCACGTTGCCCGCGGTAAGCGTCTCATAATGCGGGCTGCCACCATGTCGCCATTGGGCGGTTCCAGAAATCAGAAAATACATTTCTTCGGGAAGATGGTTGTGCTCGGGATAATTTTTATAGGAATCAACGTACATTAAACCGCTGACAACATTTCCCAGATCAAACATAACCCGGAAATCCATGACTCCCATTTGTGTTCCCTTATCCAGCGTTCGCGGCGAATAACTCCACGGAAGATATGGGGCAAATTCCTGAAAGTCTCTGGCCAGTTTCATATCCTTTACCCATTCACAGCTATCCAGCACCGGTATAGGTTGAGGCTCGAAGTCTTTCATCGCTTTTCGCTCGATCTGTTCCGCAAAATTTCTCACCATCTTTTGTTGAACCGGGCTTTCAACACATAACGCCATCGTTCGAGCGCAGGATTGAAGAAAACGGTGAGTTCGGTTCAAAACATCTTGTTTATTAAAATTTTTCAACGGTTCTACAGATCGGGTCATTATCCGATTCTTCCGTAAAAAGTGCGCCGAGCCTCTTCAGTCAATGCGATACCCGATTCCGTATTATAAGCAAGCACCACCTGAATCCGGTTTGTCTGGCCAACAACGGGCGTGACCCGATGTAATGAATTTCTGCCCCGAAACAACGCCAAGGTTCCGGCATTAATCCGCAACCGAATCCCTTCCAGTTCACCGTCCAGCGCCTTTCCGACTCCAGGAAAATTCATATCACCACTGGCACAGTCTCTTAAAGTCGGAATGTATTCAAATTCTCCACCACGATCCGGTGGTTGAATCATCAGGGTTACCGCGAAGGAGGAATTATCAAAATGCCAACCCAGTTCCTGATCTTCCTGATAGTAATGTACGTTTACCGACGATAGCGGATCCGCGTAGTTGTAAAGCGCCTCTTCACCCAGAACCACACACAAAAAATGACGAAAATCAGGGTGGTTATAAATCGTTCTTAAATATGAGTCTTCGGGTATCTGGTCATCGGTAATGCAGCCTTTATTGCTCACCACCTGACGATTTCGGGGATGATTTTGCTCGAATTCAGGGTCTGGAGCCGACAGATAAGCCGTGTGGGTCTGAGCACAATAATACGCCAGATGAGAACACGCCATGGCTTCACGCTTTAGAATCTCAATGGCCCCAGGCCGAATGAATTCCGGCAACAGCAAAGACCCTGACTCTGCCAGCTGATCACGGCATTTTTGTGCAAACCCCAGATCACAAATGGGATGATTTTTCAGGGCAACGATATTCTCAAGGTTTGGCATCGGTAAAGCTGAAATCTATTGCAATTAACAAACAACCATTTACGGTTCGACTGTTGTGATAAGAACCGGGTTGATACACCACGTAATCCCCGGGGCCAAGAACTTTCCCGTCACTTTCCACCAGGTCGCCTTCGATAATGAAATATTCTTCCCGGCGTTGATGGACATGGGCGATAGTTTCGGCCCCTGGATCCATACGAATCATATAAGCGCCCTGCTTTGTTTCATCGTCATAACTGAGTTTCAGCAACCCCATATTTTTCTGCACCGGACCGTCAAAGTCATATACTGAAAATTCAGTACTGGCCGTATTGACAATCTCCCGCAGCGCTGCGGTTTTATTTTCATGGGTATCATTCATAACTTGACCTGTTACTTAACCTGAATCACTTAGTCTTAAATTACTAGTAAAGATATTTGTCCAGCTCACCTTCGTCAAGATCAGAATCGCTATCTTCGTCCAGTCGCGCAAGCTCGTCATTTATCAACGCTTCAACATACTCCTCGGCATCCGGGGCGTTGTATTGAGCCACCGGAGTTCCAATAACACCTGCGGCAATAAACGGACTTTGATCGTCCGCCGAAACTGCCTCGGTGACGTTCATTCTATAGGCAGTAAAACCAAGAATCATGGCAAAGGCCAATGCGATGCCGACAAAGAAAAAGCTGTTGCCAAACTCACCCATCAAATAGGACACAAGAATAGGTCCGGTGCTCAACCCTATGCCCGCCACCATTACCAGACTTCCGCTGGCGGCCACAATCTGCTCCGGCTCAAGTCGGTCGTTGGCATACGCCACAGTCAGAGAATACATTGGCATTGCAGCACCACCCAGAATAACAACAATAATAAAATACTGAGCGCTGCCCTTTTCAACAAATAATGCCATTGCGCAACTCACAATAGCCAGAATACACAGGCCGGTCATGGTGACACGGCGATTGATCTGATCTGCCAGCCAGCCTATGGGCCATTGAAAAATCAGGCTCCCCAGCAGGAAACTGGCCATAAACAGGGAAACCTGCTCCACTCCCTGCAATTCCTGGGCAGCGTAAACCGCACCCAGGCCAAAAAAAGTACCGTGCGCGGCGCCGGTAAGCCCGTTACTAATCACTGCGAGAGGCGACGCCTTATACAATTCTTTCAACGACATCGTACCCGAGGACTCAAACCGCGGCGCCGGTCGGGCGGTAAGTAAAATGGGTATCAGGCCAAAAGACACAATAATCGAAACCAGAACAAACAATTCCACTTCCAACGGATCGCTAAGATTAAGCAGAAACTGCCCACCCCCCAGCCCCAGCGTTGTAATCACCATATAGACAGAGAGCACCTGTCCCCGGGTTTCATTGCCGGCCCGATCGTTAAGCCAGCTTTCGGCAACGACATACAAACCGGCATAGCTGAGTCCGGTCATAAATCGCATTGCGGTCCAGGTGACGGCGTCAACGTAAATGCCGTGCACCAGGATAGAAATTGACGCCATTGATGCCAATGCGGCAAAGACCCGAATATGGCCGACCCGCTGAACCAACCTGGGAGCAATCATAGAGCCTGCAAAAATCCCCACAAAATAACCGGACATCATGATACCGGTAACGAATGTTGGAAAACCCTCCATGGTCGCCCGCAAACCCAGCAACGTTCCCTGCAGACCATTGCCAAGCATCATAAAACCGATACCGATCAGGAGAGCCCATGAGGCCCTAAGGTCATTAATCATGGTAAGGTGGCACCGGTTTTTGAAGAGAAATAATTGCGCCGATTCTAATTACTAATAATCCGTCACGCTACCGTAAATTGACTTAAATACGCTGTCATTTTGACCGTCCTGGGGTGTCTCAGTCGGGTTCACAATCGTATTCCAGAGACTGACAGATAAAAGAGGTCGGAATCAGCATACTGATGGCGATGGAATCCAGTTTCGCGCGCTGGTGTTCTGTCGGTCCGCCATTTGCCTGAGACATCACACATAGGTCTCTTAGAACCTGCATACGCTGAGTTTCACTCGTTAACTCATTCATTTTTTCGATACGGTCCTCAAGGTGAGACTTAATTCTTTCCAGATCAAGGCTTTTACTAAACTCTCCTTTCCCGAAAAACTTCTCGAACAATTCGATTTCTTCCTGGGTAATTTCTCCGTCTGCATCCGCCACCACGATAGCACCTGCATACAATCCACGCTGCATTGCAGTCGCCGCCTCAGAACGACCATCCAGATAACTCGGCTCCATCAGGCTCATCAAGCGGTGCACCCCAACCTCAAGCTCATCCCGGGTCGAGCCTTTTTCTGTCATCAACTCTGACTCATGAAACAACTTCAGGGCATGAACCCGCAACGGACTAAACGGATGAGTCGAAAACCAGTCTTCTCGGGGTGCGCCTTTACCCGGCTCATCGTCTTCGAGCACCATCTCATCTACCTGACCGAGGAATTCATCCAGATTAAACTGGATCAGCTTGTCAGACAGACCCGATGCCAGTTTGAACAGGGCACGGGCTACACCATCCAGGTCACGTGCACAAAACGCACCGGCTCGATCCGCCGAGACTTCAGCATTTCGTGACCAGGCAAATAAATTAAGTGCGAGACGCGGGTCCGGGCGCTGCTGGCCCTTTAACAGGTAACCGATGGGGATATCATGGTGCTGGTAAACATGGTGTCCAAACTCATGGCCAATCACAAATTTCAGCTCACTGCCCTGAAAAGCTTCGAGCAAACTCGAAGAAAACATCACAAAGAGCTGACCGTCTTCAGGTTTAAAACAAGCCGCATTATATTGCGGGCTTGAATAAACATATAACTCCAGAGGAATATTCATTCCCAGGGTTTCAACGCATTCATCGGCCATCCGATGAATGTCTGGAGCCATACTTCGGGTCAAACGAACCGACGTGCCCAACAGACGGCGACGCGTACCCATGGGGCCCGCCTCCTCCATCTTTTCGATCATCTTGTTTACCCGAATAACGTCCTCGTTTTCCAGCAGTCTTTTATACATGTCCAGGTCATTCTGATAGCGGATATTCTCGGCGTTCATAGGGTCTCCAAAAGTGAGCAAAAGGTTGTGGGAAATGGCTAATGGGTTTATTGTAACCCGCTATTTTTAGGAAACCTATTACTCCGATACCCGCCATCCATGGCAATTTCCAATACCCCTATTACCCACCGATCGGTGTGGCTGCTCGCCGGCCCAATGATTATCTCGAATATTTCGGTTCCACTGGTTGGCGCAGTCGATACCGCAGTTGTGGGGCATTTACCCGGAATTCATCACATTGGAGCGGTGGCGCTAGGCGCTTTAATATTCAGCTTCGTATACTGGGGCTTCGGTTTTTTGAAAATGGGCATCACCGGATTTATCGCCAGAGCCTATGGCGCCGGTGACGATCGCACCATTTCCCTGACCATTCTGCGCTTTTTGTTGCTTGGCTTGGCAATGGGATGTCTGGTGGCCCTGTTAGGCGACCCGCTGGTCACCCTTGCACTTCACCTGCTGAACAGCAGCGAAAAAGTAGAAACGCTGGCCGCGGAGTATTCTTTGATCCGGATATGGAGCGCCCCGGCGACGTTATGTGTCTACGTGTTTACCGGAATCTTCGTCGGTTTACACAACACCCGAATGGCGCTGGTGCTGCAGTTAATACTGAATCTTACCAACGTCGTCCTTGATCTGTTGTTTGTTCCGGTACTTGAGCTTGGCGTTGCGGGTGTTGCCTGGGCGACGTTGATTGCCGAATATACGGCTTCTTTTTTTGGCTTCTTTTTTCTACGGAAAAGAATTTATCACGCCATTGCCGAGACCCAATGGAAGGAGGTTGTCGAAGTCGGCGCCGTGATCTCAATGATGAAAACCAATAGCAATATTTTTATCCGTACGATCTGCCTGGTTTTTTCATTTGCGTTCTTCACCGCACAAAGCGCGAAACTTGGTGACGTTTTTCTGGCCGTCAATACCGTTCTCCTGCATTTCAACAGCATTATGGCCTACGCGCTGGATGGCTTTGCCCATTCCGTAGAGGCATTGGGTGGAAGTGCTTACGGCGCCGGAAACAGACAGCGATTCAAGCGCGCGGTGTTTGTTACCGCGCTATGGATCGGTATCGCCTCCGTGTTCGCAAGCATTACCTATTTCCTATTCGGTGAACACATTCTCGGATTGTTCACCAATTCCACAGAAGTTCTGGAAACCGCTTCACATTATCTGATATGGATGATTATCTCTCCGATAATCTCATGCTCCAGCTATCACCTTGACGGTTTGTTTATCGGCACCGGCTATGCCCGGGAGATGCGTAATGCCATGATCGTTTCCACCCTGGGTTATCTCGGCATGGTTTATGTTTTTCAAGCACTGTTCGAAAATCACGGCCTGTTCCTGGCACTATCAGGATTCATGGTGCTGCGTACGCTGACTTTGCTATATTATTATCCTTCAATACTTAAAGCCATGCCCAATCATGAAACATAATCCAACACAAAGTCCGTTCTAATTTGAGAGTCTGAAATGTCCGGCGATCCTTACCCGATTATCGCTCTGTGGGTCCACCCCCGATCGATGTCCACCGCTATCGAGCGAATTATGCGCGAGCGCGGCGATCTGGACTGCCTTCATGAACCCTTCATGTACTACTACTATGTTGGCCTTGGCAAAAAGTCCTTGCCGCTGTCTGAGCTGCATATTGGAAAACCAGAAACCTTTGCCGACATTATTGCCGACATCGAACAGCGCGCCCTGTCTGCGCCGGTTTTTTTCAAGGACATGGGATATTATGTGCTGCCTGAAATCTATCGCTACCCCTGTCTGGCATCAAGGCTCCGACATCTGATACTGATCCGCGATCCACAAAAATCGATTCTTTCTTATTTCAGACTTGATCCCGGGGTAACCCGGGAAGAAATCGGTCTAAAAGCACAATGGGATTTGTACGAATGGCTTTCCAGGAACAGTGAAACACCCCCTTTTATCATTGAAGCAGAGACTGTTCAAAAAGACCCCATAGGAACGATGACCCGGGCATGGAAGCACATGGGCCTGCCAGTGATCAACAGTGCCTTTGAATGGACGGCTGATCAAATCCCTGAAGACTGGCAGTCCGTTTCCGGCTGGCATCAGGCCGTAATTGCGAGCACTGAAATCCGCCAAGTCGACATTGACGATAAAGACAAAACCCGCGAACAGTTTGAACGCGTCGCCAGCCTGAACCCGGTTCTCTCTGAGTTCCTGGAATACCATCAGCCCTTCTACGACAAGCTTAAAGCCGCTTCAGCGAATCAGTAAGCCGTTTATAAACTCCCCAATCTGGCGAATCTCCGCGGGGTGAACCGAATGGGGCATTTCATAAGTATGCCATTCCACAGAATAGCCAAACTGTTCCAGCAAGTCCCTGGATTTTTCCGCTGCTTCGAGGGGTATTAAGGGATCCTGAGTCCCCTGTCCGTAAAAAATGGCGACCTCACGGTTTGCTTCGGATCTTTCAGCCTCAAGCGCACCCGCATGAGGCAAGTAGGTAGACAGGGCAATAATTCCAGCAATTTTCTGCTCCAGACGCAAACCAGCAAACAGCGCCACCGCGCCACCCTGAGAGAATCCCGCCAGGAAAATATGTTCTGTGGCAATTCCACGACGATTTTCCTGAGCTATTAATTCGCGAACAATGGCAAAAGATTCTTCAAGGCCTGCCCGGTCTTCTCTTCGAGTCTGTTGCGGGTCAACGGGCAAATCAACAATATCGTACCAGCCACGCATTACCATTCCCCCATTTACGGTGATGGATCGTTGGGGCGCATGGGGGAAAATAAAACGCACGGGAATATCCCGAGAAATGCCCAGTTGGGGAGCAACCGGCTCAAAGTCATGACCATCAGCCCCCAAACCGTGCAGCCAGATCACCGAAAATACGGGATCCATTCCTGTCTGGTACTCGACATATTCAATTTCGGGGATAACTGCGTTGTCTGTCAAAACGACCTCCTGAGGTTTGTTAAAGTAAAAATAAACCGCCACACTACACGCCATGACAATCAACATCAATAAAACGATTGGCGAAGAACATTGCGGCCATTTACTGGAAGTTGTCATCTTCAAAGTATATGAGAATTTGTTCGGGTGTAGCATGGTTTCAAAACGCAATTTCGTTAACAGATCCTGTGACGTCGCTCCGAATGGAAATATGCAAAGTGTCATTCCGACTGAAGCGCAGGAGTCTGATGCCTAACGCCCCGACTTAAAGCTGCGTCCATCCCACAGCGATCCCAAGGCCAACGCACAGAATAAAGAGGAATGCTCTAATTTCCTTGGTGTTTTGAGGCTGCTTTTCGGCGATAATAAACGCTTGCTTTTATCCCGGGATCTTTGCTTTCGTGACTATTCAAAAAAATATCGGTTTTGTTGTTTTTCTCTTTATCTATTGCACCGGCGCCCAGGCTCAGCAGGCCGCTCTGGTATCAGTGGATAATGTAATCCGACAGCAATTCACCCAGACGGTGCCGGTGCTGGGGCGTCTGGTTGCGAAGCGCTCTGGTTCTATCGCATCCAGAATCAGAGGTGCCATATCAGAGGTTCTGGTCGAACTTGGTGACGAGGTTCAAACCGGGCAGGTTCTGGCTAGAATCGACGCGACGAATCTTGATCTGCGCAGGCAACAGGCCCAGTCCCAGCTTGCGGAATCTCAGTCGCGATTGAAAACCGCCAAAGCACAACTGGCGCTAGCCACTCAGGAAGTTAAACGTCTTGAAGGATTGACCAACTCTGCGGCAGTAAGCAAAGCCGCTTACGACGATGCCCGACAACAACAAAACATCGCCTTTGCCCGGGTGAATGAAGCCGAAGCCAGCATCAACAGTAGCAAGGCAAACCTTGAAATAAACAATCTGGATTTAAGTTATGCCGAGATTAAAGCGCCCTTTAACGGGACCATTACCCAAAAACTGACTGAAGTAGGCAATTACCTGCAGCTGGGTCAGTCGGTATTCGAAATTATTTCTGACAAGAACCTTGAGCTCGAAGCAGATATCCCGGCTTCGTTACTCAGCGGTTTATCAAAAACCGCAGACGTTAAAGTTGAATTGGAGAATGGCAGTGAACACACCGCCAGGTTGCGCGCAATCATTCCCGAAGAGAATCCGAGAACCCGAACCCGAAGAGTGCGATTCGTCACCACATTAGGGCAAAACGCTGGCGTACTGGCGACCGCACAAAGTGCCACGGTCCACGTCCCTGCCGCGCCGGTAAGACAGATAACGAGTGTTCACAAGGATGGTATCGTTCGTCGTGGCGACAGCAATATCGTTTATATTGTTGCCATGGGCGAAGGCGATGCCACTATCGCCGAGCTGCGAACCGTTCAAACCGGTGCGGCAGTGGGCAACCGGGTTGAAGTCATTGAGGGTATCAATGAAGGGGATCAGGTTGTGATTCGAGGTAACGAAAGACTTCGGCCCGGGCAAGCAATTCAGGCGGCTTCGGCACAGTGAACTTAATCAAGGCTGCAATTGAACGCCCTATTGCCGTAGTTGCTGCGGTTTTGCTGGTGGTGCTGTTTGGGCTGGTGGCATTGCGCACCATACCCATTCAACTCGCCCCGGACGTCAACAACCCTGTCATCACCGTCACTACTAACTGGTTCGGTGCCGCACCCGCAGAAATTGAACGAGAAATTCTCAATCAGCAGGAAGAAGAATTCGCGGGACTAGAGGGGCTCGAAAACATCACCGGCAGCGCTCAGCCCGGCGAAGGCAAAATCACTCTTGAATTCAAAATCGGCACCAATATGGATCGCGCTTTGTTGCTGGTAGCCAACCGCCTCGATCGCGTTCCCGACTACCCGGACGAGACCGATCAGCCAACGCTGGATACATCCGGCAGCGAAGACAATGCGATCGCCTGGATGATTCTAAATCTGGCGGAAGGGAACAACAAACCCATCCATGAGTACGGTGACTTTATCAAAGATGTCGTGAAAGAACGTCTGGAGCGGGTTCCGGGGATCGGAAAAATTAATGTTTATGGCGGCAGTGAGCGGGAAATCCAGATCATCGTCGATCCATCGTTGCTTGCGCGTTATCAAATTACCGTCGGCGATCTGAGTCGGGCACTGCGTGAGGCCAACGTGTCACTGGGTGCGGGCAGTATCGATGAAGGCAAGCGACGATATGTGGTTCGCACCGAAGGAGAACTCGATAATCTAGACGTCATTCGCGAAGTGCTGATACGAAGCACCGAAACGTCGGGCGCTC
>JAIBDK010000326.1 GCA_024679435.1 Gammaproteobacteria bacterium
AACATAGCCTGGCGGCGCACCAATCAATCGCGATACCGTGTGGCGCTCCATATATTCAGACATATCAAAACGAATAAATTCTATACCAAGGGTATTCGCCAGCTGTTTAGTAACTTCTGTTTTACCGACACCAGTGGGTCCTGAAAACAAGAAAGACGCAATAGGTTTATCCATATTACCCATCCCTGCACGGGCCATCTTAATGGACGACGACAACGCAGTGATTGCCGTATCCTGCCCAAATACCACCATACCGAGATCGCGTTCTAGTGTTTTGAGAGATTTAATGTCAGAGGCAGAAACATGCTTGGGAGGGATTCGAGCTATATCGGCAATCATGGCCTCTATTTCCTTAACCCCGATAGTCTTTTTTCGAGACTTTGCGTCGGAAAGTCGTGTTTTTGCACCCGCTTCGTCGATAACATCAATAGCGGTATCCGGCAATTGGCGGTCCGACAGATAGCGCGCGGATAATTCAACCGCAGATCTCAGCGCCTGATTTGTATACTTCACCTCGTGATGCTGTTCAAAGCGGGATTTCAGCCCACGCAGAATATCAACGGCTTCATCGACTGTCGGTTCCACTATATCGATTTTTTGAAAACGTCGGGAAAGCGCACGGTCTTTCTCGAAAATTCCCCGATACTCCTTGTAGGTCGTTGATCCAATACATTTTAATTCACCGGACGCTAGCATCGGTTTCAAAAGGTTTGATGCATCCAGGGCACCCCCAGAAACGGCACCTGCCCCAATAATAGTGTGAATCTCATCAATAAAAAGAATGGAACCCGGTTCCTCATCCAGTGCTTTCAGAACAGCTTTAAGCCTCTGCTCAAAGTCACCCCTGTATTTAGCACCGGCAAGTAATGCGCCCATATCCAAACTGTAGATTGTGCTGTCCGCCAAAACCGAGGGCACCTCGCGGGATACGATTTTTCTTGCCAGCCCTTCCGCAATAGCAGTTTTACCCACACCCGCTTCACCCACAAACAATGGATTGTTTTTCCGCCGCCTGCACAATATCTGTACTGTTCGATCCAGCTCTTTTTGTCTTCCGATAAGAGGATCAATTTTTCCATCCGCAGCCTGCTGATTCAAATTAACCGTGTACGCTTCAAGAGGTCCCTCGGCTTCCCCCGCCGGGGCATCTGCATCAAAATTATCATCCTCTGGAGCGGGAAGGCGATCACCACCCGAAATTTTTGCAATCCCATGAGAAATAAAATTGACGATATCGAAACGGGATATTTCCTGCTGACTAAGAAAATAAACCGCAAATGACTCCTTTTCGCTGAATACTGCCACTAAAACATTATTTCCCTTGACCTCTTTGTTCCCGGAACTCTGGACATGCATAATGGCGCGTTGTAATACACGCTGGAATCCAAGCCCTGGTTGCGGTTCACCGTCTTCCTGGAGCAGCGGTATCTCAGTTTCGAGAAATTCGGCAAGCAACGATTTGAGTTTTGAAACATCTCCACCGCAAGATACTAGAGTCGCACGAGTTTCCTTATCATCCAGCAACGAATATAGCAAATGTTCCACGGTAATAATTTCATGGCGTTCTTCGCGCGCCATGGCCACGGCATTTCCCAAAACTATTTCGAGTTGCTCAGAAAGCATGGAATTCTCCTCGATTGGCATTCATATAAATTCTCAACAATACTGTGACCTGCTCACAATTTCTGTGCGCTATTCCTGTTCAAGAGTGCACTGTAACGGGTGTTTATTTTCACTGGCAAAATCCATTACCAGGCGAACCTTGGTCTCGGCGATCTCTCGTGGAAAAACACCGCATACGCCGACTCCCTTGGTGTGGACATGAATCATGACCTGTTCCGCCTGATCCTGACTCATCCCGAAAAACTGGATCAACAACATCACCACAAATTCCATGGGAGTATAATCATCGTTTAATAAAAGAACCTTGTAGAGCGGGGGTCTTTTCGGCTTTGCCCTGGATTTTTCAACAATCAGTCCGGTACCCGTGGCCGTATCATTGCCATTGGGAGAATCTGGGCCTTTGATATCATCATCAGATAAGATAATGGGGAACGCCTGATTCATATTAACACCCATCTTCTCCTTGCATTTTCTATCATCTGTGCTTCCGAAAATACCTATTAAAACGCACCACCACCGCAACCTCCGCAGGCACCACTCCCCCCAACGGACTGGAATACATCATTGAACACGAAGGTTGCGCTCATACCATCATCTACATAATCCACCTCGGCACCGCCAAGAAAACTCAAAGCGAAGGGATCAACAACCAGATAAAACCCTTCCTCGCCGGACATCATGCTGTCCCTTTCTTCGGCTTTTTCAGCGAAGGTCATTCCATAGTTCATACCTGAACATCCGCCACCAGAAACATAAATCCTGACCGCGGACGCTTCGCCGTTGGTATCATTAATCAAAGACGCGATCTTGGCTCTGGCTGATTCTGTTACATTCAAATCAGAATTAGTAAGAACCTGACTATATTCACTATATTCACTCATACTGATGCTCCTCTTTCGCCATTAAATTTAGCTGGATTCCTTCTGTTTATCTTCATCTTATTTTCTTCTGAAATCAAAATTAAAACAGAATTGATTTTTACCGTTTCGATCTTATCTAGATAGTGACATTTTATCCATAATCAAGCAATCATTCCCCCATAATTTAAATCGAAAACCCGCAAACACTTAGAGAATAATATGACACGAAAAGTTCAATGCGCCCACCTCAGCCGTGAAGCTGAGGGGCTAGAAAAACCGCCCTATCCCGGAGATCTCGGAATCAGACTTTACGAACAAATCTCTAAAGAGAGTTGGCAACAGTGGCTCGAACGATCAGTAATGATTATCAACGAATATCAGCTTAACTCAGCCGATATGGAGAATCAGGAACTTATCGAAAAGCATATGATTGGGTTTCTGTTTAACGAAGGCGAATACGGACAGGTGCCGGACGGTTTTAATCCCGGTTAGATAAAAAGAGTGATTAAATCTATCTAACTGCGCTTGAGAACAGGGTAAAGAAGTTTTCAGTAGTCTGATAAGCAATATCCTCAAATGAGACCCGCCTGATTTCTGCCAGCTTCTTCGCAGTATGTTGGACTAAAGAGGGTTCGTTTGTTTTCCCCCTGAATGGGACCGGAGCAAGGTAAGGAGAGTCTGTTTCTACCAGTATCCTGTCGGCGGGTGCCTTTAACGCTACTTCACGCAGCGTTTCAGCACTTTTAAACGTGACTATTCCCGAAAAGGAAATATAAAACCCAATATCTAACGCCCGCTTAGCGACCTCCCAATCTTCTGCAAAACAATGCATGACACCACCACAATTTGAGGCATGGTTTATCTCCAGCAGTTGTAACGTATCTTCAGCGGCAGCTCGGGTATGAATAATTAACGGTTTTTGAGTGATTTTTCCAGCTTCGATATGATTTTCAAATCGTTTGCGCTGCCAGTTCAGATCACCATCGTTCCTAAAATAATCAAGTCCTGTTTCACCAATGGCAACAACATCTGGGTTTTCAGCCAACTTGACCAGCTCATCTACACTCGGGTCCCGGCAATCTGTAGAACAAGGATGAACCCCCACTGA
>JAIBDK010000187.1 GCA_024679435.1 Gammaproteobacteria bacterium
CATTTAGTTCGACCTTTCGATATATCCCAACCATCAAAATTCGCTTATTACATTATCTATCCCCTGGATCGACCAGTATCACCTCAGATGGCCGTATTTATTCTCTGGTTACAGGAGCAGGTTCGACTGGACGAGGATAAGTATGGACATATTATTTAATAGACGCGCACGATGCTGTGGTTTTCTTCGCTGGAGGGCGGGATTGAAATTAATTTGTCGATTTGCGCTCTGCAGAGGCAAAATGACAGTCAAAAAGTAGTATTATTTACAACAAAAATCGAATGTTCAATATTCTACTGTTTCCTTGACAGATTATCGGCATTGTCAATTTTTCCCCAACACCAAAAACACGTCTTAGCTAAATAAAAATTTAAATGATTCAGGGAAATAAAATGGGTCGTAGATCCGATATTCTCTTTGCTACGGTTATGCTCGTCGTCAGCTTTTTTGCCTCGTTACTTGGCGGGGCGGGTTCCAGTCTGGCCGCTGAAAAGGTCTCCATTGGTATTTTGACGGATGGCCCTGCCGATGGCTTTGACAAAATAAAGGCGTTATTTGTTAATGAACTGGTTGCGTTGACCAGGGGTGAGTTTGAAATCGAGTTTCCGCAAAGTGCAGAGCTTGATGGGAATTGGTCTATTGAAAAAATAACGACTTCATATGCATCACTACAGAACAATTCTGAGGTGGATATGGTCCTCACCATGGGATTTGTTTCCAGTCTGGTGGCGGCGAATTCTGAGGCCCCCCTGAAACCGACCTTTTCACCTTTGGTGATCAATTCGAATTTGTTTAAATTAACCGGAAGTGATGGAACCAGTGGTGTTCGAAACCTTAATTACCTTACGGAGCAAATCAGATTCACCGATGATATTCTGACATTCAGGGAGGTTGTTCCGTTTCAGAGCCTCGCCGTGATTGTGGACAGTACTATCTTCGAATATGCACCCGAGTTAGTCAATGAAGGAAGCCGATGGGCTCAAGAGTTGGGCATTGATTTAACTTATGTATTGAACACTAAAGAAAACGAGGATGTGGTCGCGAAAATACCGGACCATGTTCAAGCGGTTATCGTTGCGCCAGTGCCTCGATTGAATGCCGCTGCCAGACAGCAGCTGATCTATCACCTTAATGCCGAAAAACTTCCGAGCTACAGCCTGATTGGGACGACTCCGGTTAATCAGGGCATGCTCGCCGCTACGGCTCCAGACTCAGATTGGAAGCGACTGGCGAGAAAAAACGCATTAAATATGCAGTCAGTTCTTCTGGGTGCCAACGCGGGTGATTTGCCGGTTATCTTCAAGCATAAACGTCAGTTGACGATTAATATGGAAACCGCCAGGAAGATCGGCGTCTATCCGCGATTTGACGTCCTGAGTTCTGCGCAACTGGTCAATGAAGAAAATTATCCTGACAAGGTGGAATGGACATTATCCGCGGTAGCACACGAGGCGTTGCGATCGAATCTTGATGTTCAGTCGAGCATCGCTGGAATTAATGCCACGGGTGAGGATGTTAATCAGGCCCGCGCACTGTTAATGCCCCAGTTTGATAGTTCTCTCGGTGTGATTGAACTCGATCCAGATGGTGTGGCGGTGCAATCCGGCAACGCTTCAGATACCACAACAAGTGCCGGTATCAGTGGTTCTCAGATTATTTATTCCGAGTCAACACGTGCGGGAGTGGATATTCAGGAAAGACTACAACAGAGTCGGGTTTCAGGCCACCGGATTGTGGAGCTGGATATTATTCAACAGGCTACACTGGCTTTCCTGAATTATCTGAAAGCGCAGACATTTGTTGACATCCGGAAAAGTAGCCTGAACTTGTCGCGATCTAATCTTGATCTGGCTCGTGATAGAGTGGAGCTTGGGTCGGTAACGGCTGCGGATGTATATCGATGGGAAAGTGAAGTTGCAACCGATCGGCAGAACTTGCTTGCCGCTCGCGCCCAGTACAAGCAGGCAAGGGATTCTTTAAATCAGTTGTTGCACCGCCCAATTGATGAAAATTTTCAGACAATCCCTGCCTCTCTTAAAGATGAATCTCTGATGATCAGTCGAAAGGACTTAACCGACATTATAGACAACAGTCGTTCCTTCGATTTAATGGGGGAATTTATGGTGATACGGGGTAAACAAAGCTCCCCGGAACTGCAGCAGTTGAATTACCAGATTGCCGCCATAGAACGTGAACTATTGTCCGACACAAAATCCTACTGGAGTCCCGATGTAAATCTTACCGGCAACATTGACTATGTCATCGATGAGAGTCCTCAATTGGCAAACTCGCGGGAAGACCAGTCGGACTGGCAGGTCGGTATCAGTCTGTCTTTGCCTCTATTTGAAGGGGGCGCACGAAAATCCCGAATCAGTCAATCTGAGTATGAAATTCATCAGCTCAATCTAAGTCTTATGTCTACTGAAGACCTCATTGAGTTGCAGATTCGAGGAAATCTGCATGCTGTAGAAGCATCCTACCCGTCTATAGATCTGGCTCAGCAAGCCGCGGTTTCTTCGGCGAAAAACCTCGAGTTGATTCAGGATAACTATTCAGCTGGAAACATCTCTATTATTGAATTGATCGATGCCCGGGATGATTCTTTGAGTGCCGAGCAAAATGCCACCAATGCGGTATACGACTTTCTTATCGACTTAATGAACTTGCAACGATCCACGGCGGAATTTGATTTCTTTCTGAATCCACAGGAAATTCAGCGAACAATCGAACAGATTCGATATTATATTTCCACACCACAGTAATCTTATTCAGGTAACCTTACATGAATGTCATCCTAATCAAGACGGAAAAATGAGCAAGAATTACGGTTTAGCCGGACGGCTATTTATATTCGGTGTTTTGTCCGCCACGCTACTTGTTGGAGCCTGCGGTAAAAAGGAAGAAGTCGGAGAAGCGCCACTGCGCTCGGTTCGTTACGTTGAGGTTGAGGTGGGCAATACAGAAAGAGCGCGATCGTTTAGTGGAGTTTCCAAATCCGAACAGGAAGCGAATTTAAGTTTCAAGGTCACGGGCACGTTACTAACGTTTGATATCGCGGTAGGTGACGTTCTAGAGCCTGGTCAGCTGATCGCCGAGATTGAACCTAGTGAATATCAGTTGCAGGCTCAACAGGCGCAGGCTGATTTGACTCGAGCGATTGCTGAGCAACGAAATGCGGCGTCAACCTATCAAAGAACTCGCGAACTGTATGAAAATCAGAATGCGTCCAAGACGGACCTGGATACTTCCCGGGCTGGATTTGAATCTGCTGAAGCATTGGTCAGTGTTTCAGAACGAGCGTTGGAAATCAGTCAGCTAAACGTTTCTTATACTCGATTAAGTGCAGCGGAGTCATGTTCAGTGGCGTCCACAAGTGTCGAGGTGGGCGAGAACGTGTCTATCGGTCAGGAAATACTGCGAGTTAATTGCGGAGATGAAATCAAAGTTGAAGTTTCGGTGCCGGAAAATCTGATTTCTCTGGTTACGCCGGGACTGCCAACGTCGGTTACTTTTGATTCGATTCCAGGTAAAACGTACGAGGGAAAGGTGACTGAAATTGGCGTTTCCGCTACGAGCACAACTTTCCCGGTAAGTGTTCGTTTGACTGCATCTGACAGCCTAAGAACCGGTCTGGCGGCTCAGGTTAGGTTCAACTTACCCGTCGACGAGGTGAAGTTTGTCGTGCCGGTTTCTGCGGTAGCCGAAGATGGTGCGGGACGATATGTGTATATCGTCATTCTGGACGATACCGGGCACAGCGGAAAAATAAAGCGCGCAACCGTTGAAGTTGGGAATATTGTTAGCAGCGGTATAGAGATTGATAGCGGGATCAACGTGGGTGACAAGGTTGTTACTGCGGGTGTATCAGTGATCCGCGATGGTCTTGAAGTCCTGGTTAACTAGCAAGGAAATTCACAGTGAACCTGACGGGCATCGCAACTAAAAACAGCGTGACTGTTTTCGTGTTGGTAACACTTATGTCCCTCGCGGGAATTGTTGCGTTTACCACTTTACCCAAGCAGCAGGATCCCGGTTTTACTATTCGGGCAGCCGTAGTAACCACACGATTTGACGGGGCCAGTCCCGATAGGGTAGAGCAGCTGGTCACCGATAAAATCGAGCAGGCCATTCAGGAAATGCCTGAACTTGACAACGTCACCAGTGAATCGACTCCGGGTTTCTCGTTTGTAGTGGCGAACTTTAAGGAAAGTTATACCGAAATGCAGCCTATTTTTGACAAGTTAAGGCGAAAAATAGACGCTGTAAAAGGGCTGCCCGACGGAATTCAGGGTCCAGAAGTGGACGACGAATACGGTGATGTCTTTGGCAGCGTCTTTGCCCTTACCGGGGAAGGATACAGTTATGCGGAACTCGAAGATATTGCAGAGGATATCCGTGATGACCTGCTTAAATACGAAGATATTGCCAAGGTAGAGTTACAGGGAGTTCAGGATGAGGAGGTCTATGTGGAATATAATATTGCCAAGCTTGAAGAGTTGGGAATTTCTCCTAAAGAGTTTTCGCAATTACTAGACTCGGTGAATATTATTCGTGGCGGCGGCAATATCAGGAGTGGCCGCGAACGTATCACGCTTGAGCCAACAGGGAATTTCGAATCGCTTGATGATCTTCGCCGAACCGTCGTCCAGTTACCTCAAAGTAACGCGACCGTTTATCTTGAAGATATCGCGGCTATTTATCGGGATTATAAAGACCCCCCGCAGAGCTTTGCCAGTTTCAATGGCAAGCCGGCGATCATTATTAGTATCTCTTTGCGAGAGGGAGGGAATATCCTTGAGTTGGGTGAGACCCTTCTGATGGATATGCCCGGCATTGAGGCCACCTACCCCTACGGAATTGCGATTAATCCAGTGTATCTGGAGTCCGTTGTTGTGGACGATTCGGTCAATAGCTTTGTTATTAATTTGCTTCAGGCAGTTACGATTGTCGTTCTGGTCATGCTGGTGTTTCTGGGTTTTCGAACGGGGCTTATTGTTGCTTCTCTGATTCCGATAACGATTTTTGTGTCGTTGCTGATGATGGACGTATTTTCCATTACGGTTAATCAGATATCTTTAGCGGCGCTGATTATTGCGCTGGGATTGCTGGTTGATAATGCTATTGTAATGTCGGAATCGATCATGGTGCGCCGAGGGAATGGCGAAAGTGCAGTGGATGCGGCAATCTCCACCGGCAGCGAAATGGCGGTGCCCCTGCTGACCTCTTCACTGACCACCGCGGCAGCATTTTTACCGATTTTTCTCGCTGAGTCATCAGTGGGTGAATACACGGCAGATATTTTCAAGGTTGTCACTATTGCATTGTTAAGCTCTTGGCTTCTTGCGATGACCTTCATTCCTTTGTTGACTATTGCGTTTATGAAAATACAGGAGAATC
>JAIBDK010000371.1 GCA_024679435.1 Gammaproteobacteria bacterium
CTGCCAGCGATAGATTTTCCTATTCCGCGGGTAGCTCCTGTAACCAGGCAAACTACATCTTTCAGCATATCTGTCATTTTATTTCATCCGGTTTATTAAAGTTGAACCCAGAGGTTAATTTTTATTGAGTGAATACGAGTTACATTTTCACCAAGGCAGACCCCCAGGTAAATCCGCCACCAAACCCCTCAATCAGAACATTTTGACCGGGCTTTATCCGACCATCCCGCACAGCTTCATCCAGGGCAAGCGGCACAGACGCTGCAGAGGTGTTGCCGTGACGTTCAACCGTTACAATGACTTTTTCGGGAGGGATTTTGGCACGTTTACCAACCGCATTGATAATTCGGATGTTAGCCTGATGGGGAATCAACCAGTCGATATCATCCCGGGACATGCGATTGGCATCGAGAGTTTCATCAACAATATCACTCATTGCGGTAACTGCCCAGCGAAACACCTCACCACCTTCCATGGTCGTGAATGCGGATCCGGAGTTTACCTGTTTAAAATTACGGGAAACTCCCACGGGCACACACAACAAGTCCTTGTACTTACCATCACTATGCAAATGCGTCGAATAAATTCCGGGCTCATCCGCTGCCCGCAAAACAACAGCCCCTGCCCCGTCACCAAACAGCACACAAGTTGTTCGGTCCGTCCAGTCAATAATTCTAGAAAATGTTTCCGCACCCACAACCAGCGCGCACCGAGCACTGCCAGTTTTGATAAATTTGTCAGCAACATCAATAGCAAACAAAAACCCGGCGCAGACCGCCTGCACATCAAATGCTGGGGGACCGGCAATTCCCAAACGCTGCTGCAACAGACAGGCCGTACTTGGAAAAACCTGATCTGGAGTTGTCGTTGCAACAATGATCAGATCAAGATCACTGGATTTTATGCCGGCTGCCTCGATGGCCTTGAGAGATGCCTGCTCTGCCAGATCACAGGTGAATTGGTCATCTGCAGCGATTCGGCGTTCCTTTATTCCTGAGCGGGATTGAATCCATTCGTCATTGGTGTCGACAATTTTCTCAAGGTCGGCATTAGTAACAATTTTTTCCGGCAGATAACTTCCTGTTCCTATAATCCGAGAATAAATCATACCGTCTTTTTCATTTTTTTACCGGCAAAAGGGGCTAGTGTTTGTATTCTGTCAAAGCATCCTGAATTTGAGTAACGAGACTATTTCTCGCCTCCTCAATCGCCACTTCCAATGCATGCCTGAATCCCACGGAATCTGTTCCTCCGTGGGATTTTACCACTGTGCCGTTAAGTCCGAGCAAACTTGCTCCATTGTATCGTCGATGATCAAGCCTATGTTTTATCGCATTTATGACAGAACCAGAAACGACTGCAGCAGCCTTGGTCAGAACAGTGCGTTTGAATTCGTCTTTCATCACCGTCATTATCATTTGTGCAACTCCCTCGGAGGCCTTTAACGCCACGTTACCGAGCACCCCGTCACAAACAACCAAATCAGTGTTACCGAGATAGATCTCATCTGCCTCCACAAAACCTACGTAATTTAAGGAACTTTTCTTGAATAATTCTGCGGTTGCTTTGATCGTATCATTGCCTTTAATTTCCTCTACACCAATATTAAGCAATCCCACTGTAGGTGAAGATTTCCCATCCAGGCACTTTACCAGCTGGGAACCCATAACGCCGAACTGTAGCAAGATTTCAGGGGGCGTATCTACATTAGCACCCAGATCAAGCATATGCGTATAGCCTTGAACCCTTGGCAGGGTTGCGCAGATTGCTGGTCGATCGATTCCCGGGATGGTCCTCAAAACAAAACGGGCAGTAGCCATTAATGCCCCGGTATTCCCAGAACTGACGCAGGCATCTGCCAGACCTTCCTTAACCAGATTGATGGCAACCCGCATAGAAGAATCTTTTTTCTTTCGTAGAGCGGAAGCGGGATGCTCGTCCATTTCCACCACCTGAGTCGCCGGATGGACAGTCAACCGATCCCCGCCGGACATCCCGGATTTCTCCAGAACCTGGTCAATGGCAGATGCGTCTCCAACGAGAATAAGCTTTACCGACGGAAATGCTTTGAGGATTTCAATGGACGCGGGTATCGTAGATGCCAGGCCATAGTCACCACTCATGGCGTCTATCGAGATAGTAATCATGATCAGTTGACAACTACGCCCTCTGGACGCAGCTATATATCACCAAGATATTACCAATCTGGCTCTGCCAGGCCTTTGATAAATCAGTCCTGTGAACCGGTATTTACCACCTTGACGCCTTTATAATAACCGTCCGCAGTAACATGATGTCGACGATGAAGTTCGCCACTTACGGGATCGATGGACAAAGTAGATGCCTTTAATCCATCATGCGATCGACGCATCCCTCTTTTCGAGGGGGTTTTTCGATTTTTCTGTACGGCCATGGTGTCCTCTAAAATAAATAAATAAATCTGTCCGGCAGCAGAATTCCTGCCAATGTTCTTAAAAGGCAACTTTTAAGTAAAAAGCTTCGCCAATTCCTCAAAAAACCGGATTAAGAAAAGCGAAACACGCGCTTGAGGGCGAATTCCGCGTGTTTTTTTGAAATTTCCCGGCATTTAGCTCGGTAGACATCAGAAAAAACGGCGCGATTATAGTAGTTTACGCGCCTGCGGTCAAAGCACTTCAGCAAACCGCCATGATAACTAATTATTGGTAATCTTCGGCGATTATAAGAGTTATTTTTAAAGTAACTACTTAACACATCATTCCGATAAACGTACAATCCGGTGCTTTGCCAAATAAACAGGCCTGATAACGTGACCAGTAGTAATACAGACGATTTACGAATCGAATCTATCAAGCGGGTTATTAACCCAAGCGAGATCACCGAAGAACTTCCGAATACAGAGGAAGCTGCAGAAACCACGCTGAAAACCCGGGATGAAATTCACAATATCCTTTCTGGAAAAGATGACCGACTTCTTATAATTGCCGGCCCTTGCTCCATTCACGACACCACTGCGGCGCTAGAGTATGCGGCCAAATTGCAACCGCTAAAACAAAAATATGCCGATGATTTGCTGATTGTCATGCGGGTGTACTTTGAAAAGC
>JAIBDK010000401.1 GCA_024679435.1 Gammaproteobacteria bacterium
CACCTAATTCGACAGAGCGACGCAGAAAATCAGTTTGTGGCCAGGAATTCTGAGACCAGCCCACTTGCGCTGAAACACTGATACTCCAGAACATCATAATAGAACTAATGCAACCAACCATTACAGAAACAACTCTCTTCATGAACACTCGGACACGATTCAATCGATTTAGTTTAATAAAAAATCTCAGAAAACCTTGCCGCCTGAATCCATTTCTTCGGTGCAATCAGGCTTCAACCCAAAAACCAATAGAGATTCATCCGGTGAAGATGTATTATTGAGGAGAGAAAAATAACAACCACCAAGACCATCGAAGTGAATACCCCCCAATGATCAAAACAGCAAAATTTCAGTTAGGTCAGGTTGTCAAACACCGGGTCTACCAATTCCGCGGGGTAATTTTCGATGTTGATCCGGAATTCAACAACACAGACGAATGGTATGACTCTATCCCGGAATCTGTAAGACCGATAAAAGAACAGCCTTTTTATCACCTACTCGCAGAAAACGAAGATACTCAGTATATTGCCTATGTATCCGAGCAAAACCTGATACAGGATCATTCCGGCGACCCGGTTCAACATCCTCAGGTCAGCGAGCTGTTTGCTTTAAACGAGCTGGGCGAATATGTCGTCCACCCCCATCAGGCTCACTGATTAGTAACATCATAGATTCATAGCCGTGTGTGTTCTCTGGCGCCAGATTTGGGTCTTGATACGTAATAGCCTCTCAGGGCAAGTCCTATAATCAAAACAAAATAAACTGCCGCGAGGTGATAAGGCAATCCGTGGGGGCCGAACGTAGACATCGACCAGCCACCAGACAACGAACCTATAAGGGCTCCTACTCCCCACATTACTGCAAAAGCGGCAGAGCCGTTTATCAGTTGCACTCCCTGAAATCGGCTGCCCAATGCGGTCAGAGATACGGTATAAATCCCATACCCGCAAGCACCTGCAATGACCAGCACCGGCCACATCCACCGGCTCAATACAACGGCAGGCAAAATTATCAGCATCAAAACCGTTGTTAACGCGCAACCCGCAAGCACCAGTCGATGCGGAAATCGGTCTGCAAGCCAACCGATGGGGAATTGTAATACCGTATTGCCAATTATCAAAGCAGTCAGTACCAGCGCTGCAGTTTGGATATCCATACCGTTTTGTCTACCATAAACCGGCAACAGCGAGAGTGTTGCAGCATCGAGAATGGCAAAAGCAAATACACAGGCCAGCAACATCGGAGCTTTGGGTGCAAACTCAAAAATCCCCGCCGCATTAGATTCGTCACTCGCCGGAATCGATTGTTCTCGCAACAGAAATAATGGAAAAACACCGACCAGAATAACGATAGATCCGATAATAAAAGGTGCCCAGCCATGTATTCCGATCCAGCCGACCATCGCGGGGCCGGCCCCAAAACTGGCCGCCAAAATACTTCCATACAACGCAATTATTTTGCCACGGTGCTGGCTCCCTGCAAATCGGACAATCCACGCCTCACTCAATACAAAAAGCGTCGAAATTGACATTCCCTGGAAGAGTCTCAACAAAAACCAGGCTTCCAGAGAATCAAAGACCTTGTAACTGAGTATTAAAAAAGACGTCACTACCGCCGCACTAATTGCTAACCTTTGCGAACCGTATTTACTCGATAGAAATGGAATCATTGGAGAAAACAATAGGATACCAATAGGCATCATTGCCGAATTAATGCCTATCATCTTTGTTGATACGCTTCGAGACTCCAGAATTAAAGATAAGAGCGGATAAGTCATGCCAAAAGCCAGCCCGAACACGCAGATTGCGGAACAGGCAGCTATCAGGTTTCTAATATTAATTTGTTCTTGATATTGCACTCTTAGAAATCAGAAGATCAGCTACAAACAGGGGATTTTAGTACCAAAACGCTGGCCTAAAAACAAAAAATGACCGTTTAGCGCGATTTTAATACCGATTGTAGAATAATTTTGCTTCCCATCTTTGATGTATCTATTATCTAAATAACTCAATATAGGGACCAGTAGAAATGCTTAATATAGAGCTAGCCGTGCTACAAACCCTCGACCATGAAAAATGGTGGAGTTTGAGTGAAATATCAGCACGAACAAAGATTCAGGAACAGTCTGCCGCAGAAGCTTTACGAGAATTAAACCAGAGTGGGATAGTCGAATCTCGCATTCATACCGTTGACAGCTCAACACCCAGTGCAGTTGAGTGGCGTAGCCTGGACAACGCAATTACAAATTATCTGGAAGGAAAAGTACCCTTCTAGGTTGATAAGCGTCAACAGCCCTGAGCACAAGCTGAGCCCTGAGCACAAGCTTGAGCCCTGAGAACAAGCCCGGGGATTTAGCTGTTTTCTCTTCGAAACAACAACTAGAACTTTCCGTTAAACAGTGGGTGACGGTCAATCAGTTCTTCCACATCCCGTTTCGAGCGAAACAAATCATCCGGATATAGCGCAATAGGATCGTCCATCTCCATGGGTTGATTCAGCAAACCAGCCACCACCGCATAGGCACAGTAAGGCGCATACGACGGATTATAACCACCTTCCTGGGTCATCACTATCTGACCGTTCGTATAACGCTCTGCCAGTTGTCTTATTCTTGTTGCCAGTTGATAATAACCCGCCATGGTGAGACATTGCCGTCCGTTTGGGTCGAACTGGTTTGCGTCCTGACCATTGGCAATGACAATTATATCGGGTTTGAATTTTCTAA
>JAIBDK010000464.1 GCA_024679435.1 Gammaproteobacteria bacterium
GATTAGTCAGTCTGCATTTGGTAGCGTTACGGTGAATGAAGTAAAGACTGAAGAGAACTCATTATTATCTTCACGCGGAAGCGTTACCGTGGACACCCGGACCAACTCTATTCTGATTCAGGATACTGCAACTAAATTGAAGGAGATAAGAGGGGTGATCGCTAAACTCGATATCCCGGTCAGGCAGGTTCAGATTGAAACCCGAATTGTAGAGGCGAATGATGATTTCAGTAAAAATATCGGCGCCAGATTAGGATTTTCCCGCGTTACCCAGCAAGCACAATTCCCAGGGGCCAGTGATTCGAATATAGGCGATGTATATGGAAGCGGAAATTTGAACCAAACTAATCAGATTCGGGAGACTGGCGATTTGGATTTCAGTGATGATGCGTTGAGTGTCAATTTGCCTGCCGGTTCCATCGGCGGTGACGCTGCCGGATCGTATGCATTTACCATTGCAAAACTTGGCTCTGGTTTTCTGAGTCTTCTCGATCTTGAGCTTTCTGCTCTGGAAGCCGAAGGCAAAGGAAAGATACTTGCCAATCCAAAAATTCTGACAACAGATAAACGTGCAGCAAGTATTGAACAGGGCCAGGAACGATTGACGACATTTGGTTCCGCATTTGGTACTTCTGCCACAGAAGGTCAAAAAGCGGTGCTGAGCCTTTCTGTGCTGCCTCAAATCACCCCAGACGATAAAGTTATTCTGGATGTGGAAATTACGAACGATTCTTTTGTCGCAGCAAATACCAACACGGTAAACACGAAGAGGATCGATACTCAGGCATTGCTTGAAAACGGTGAGACGGTAGTCATTGGTGGAATCTATACTCAGGATGAAACCTACAGTATCTCCAAAGTGCCCATACTCGGTGATATTCCTTTTATCGGCGTCATGTTTCGCAAGAAAACTACACGAAATAACAGATCAGAATTGCTGATATTTTTAACTCCTCGAATCATTGATCCTGCTCTCGCGGTGCAGTAGTCTTCATAGTCTAATCATCGCTATGTGAATCTGTTGTCTGGTAACGTATACCTAATTGGCCTCATGGGGGCCGGCAAAACCACGGTTGGTCGAAAACTTGCAGAATTGATGAAAGCCGACTTCATTGATACTGACCAGCTTCTTGAAAAAAGAACGGGGGTTACTATCGCCCATATTTTCGAAATTGAGGGCGAACAGGGCTTCAGAGACCGCGAAAGCAGGTTGTTTGAAGAAGTCAGCAATGAAAATAATGCAGTGGTATCCACAGGAGGCGGTTTGGTGTTAAATCCAGACAACCGAGCACGGATGGAACAATCTGGAGAGGTGGTTTATCTCCGGGCTGATATCGAGATTCTTTGGCAGCGACTGAAAAACTGCCATACTCGGCCATTGTTGCAATCCCCTGATCCTCGCTCGCGTATAGAGGAACTTATCGTTGAGCGCGATCCACTATATAGTGAAGTGGCGGATCATATTGTTAAAGTGACATCAGATTCGGCCAGGAAGACTGCGCACTCAATCAGGCAGATGCTGGATTCAAAAACCTGATAGGGAAACCCTGCAAACCAATTAACATGTGCGAATGAAAACGGTCAACATCGATCTGGGCGAACGAAGCTACGATATAAAAATAGCTTCCGGGATTCTTGGAAATCCCTCAGAAATACTGCCGTGGATCAGCGGAAACCAGGTTTTAATTGTAACGAACGAGATTGTTGCACCGTTGTATCTGGACGCCCTCAAAACATCCCTGGAAGAAAAAGAGGTTTTTGATCTGATCCTTCGTGATGGTGAGTCCACCAAGAATTTGTCTACGGCGGAAAAAATATTTGACAGAATGCTTCAGATTCCCCTGGACAGGACTGCGACAGTCGTGGCGCTTGGTGGTGGCGTGATTGGAGATATGGCCGGATTTACC
>JAIBDK010000320.1 GCA_024679435.1 Gammaproteobacteria bacterium
CCGATCCCAGTCTCTTTGTTTTATGGATTCACGCTTATCATGCTGCTTTTTGCCTTTGGCAAGCGCAATTTTGAGCTTGGCGCGACCGTGTTTCCAATAAAGGCTTAACGGCACGATAGTATAGCCGTCTCTTTCCGTCGCCCCGATTAACTTGTTTATTTCGTTTGCGTGGAGCAAAAGTTTGCGGGTTCTCGTAGGGTTTGGGTGAACATGGGTCGACGCGGTCTTCAGGGGGGAGAAATGAGCCCCGATAAGAAAGACTTCTCCTTTGATCACCATTACATAGCTTTCCTTTAGCTGGGCTCTGCCGTCGCGCAGGCTCTTTACTTCCCATCCCTCTAGAGATATACCCGCTTCAAACTGATCTTCTATGGCATAGTCGTATCTTGCCTTGCGATTGAGGGCAATAGTATTTGAGTTATCGGGCTTTTTTTTCTTGGACATAAAATGATCTGGATTGAATTCTGTTAGCAGAGTCAAACAGGCTGTGAAGTATAATCCAGCTTTAGGGTAATTGCCGAAAGTTCACAACAAAACGATCTAAATAAACCATGTATTCAGTAAGTCGTTCAGCTCTGGTGATGCACAGTGCTGAAAAAATGTTCAATTTGGTAAATGATGTGGAGAAATATTCAGATTTCCTTCCATGGTGCGGTGATTCCCGTGAGGTAGAACGGACAAATAATGAAGTAGTGGCGTCGGTGACCATCGATTTTAAGGGTATACGTAAAACATTCACTACAAGAAATACCCTTACTCCTTTTCAGCGGACAGAGTTAGTCCTCGTAGACGGACCGTTCAGTGAGCTTTCTGGTTCTTGGGAGTTTCAGGAACTGGGGCCTGATTCGTGCAAGGTGGTTCTCACACTTGATTTCGACTTTTCCAACAAACTGGTAGGCGCCGCAATAGGACCGGTTTTCAGTAGTATTGCGGATTCCATGGTAGGTTCATTTTGCTCGAGAGCGGATGAAGTTTATACGGGATAGATTCTTATGAGTAGTATTCATGTTGAGGTAGTTTGTGCTTTTCCGGATGTTCAAAAAGTTGTCAGCCTGGAATGTGATCCCGGGATCACCCTGCAGCAGGCACTGAGTAAATCCAGGATTCTGGATCATTTTCCGGAATTGAATCTGGATGAGATTCAATACGGTGTTCATGGCCTTCGACAGTCCCCTGATTTTGTCCTGTCGGACAACGACAGAGTGGAGATTTATCGGCCGCTTTTCCTCTCTCCCACCGAAGCGCGACGCTTACGAGCTGAATCAAGAGACCGTAAAAAATAACCTGAATAGCCGAGAATATCGCTGATTTGGAACCTTCTTGCGCTTACTGGAAAGGGTTTTAAAACGAGGTACGACATAATTAGCATTGGGCTCGATTTCAGAACATCAGACAAAGTCAAACAACTGCATTGCATTGTGTCTGTGCTTTTGGTATAACGCCGTCCCCTAATTTTAGGGAGTTGATTCTGGTTATCTGGGAATCAACCATAACTTACTGATCTATATAGCTGTTTAGAATATTATGGCCACAAAGAAAAAACCTGAATTACTGATTCACGGGGTAAAACCTTACAAAGCTCGTAAAACCGAGAAATACATGAGTGGCCCCCAGTTGGCTCACTTTGAAGCTATCCTGCAAGCCTGGAGGTCCGAGTTGACGGACGAGACCTCAAAAACAGTTCATAATATTCAGGATGAAACGGCCAATCACCCTGATCCTACCGACAGGGCGAGTCAGGAAACTGATATGGCGCTGGAACTTCGGGGCAGGGATCGTGACAGAAAGCTGATCAAAAAAATCGAAAGCGCTATTTCTTTACTGAGTACGGGAGATTTTGGTTATTGTGAAAACTGTGGTGAAGACATTGGCCTGAAAAGACTGGAGGCCCGACCGACGGCAACCCTTTGTATCGACTGCAAAACGCTCGATGAAATAAGGGAAAAACAACTCTCCTGACGTTTCTGGTTCGGGCTCCTGAGTTGGCTAGACCCTCAAAAAATTTCCCCACTTTTGACTCGACTAATAGGGTTCGAGTTTCAGGGCATTTTAAGTATATCTGAACTTACCAGTATGCCGTCTCCGTCGGCGTATACAAAATGTCCGGGTGTAAAGGTTACGCCTGCGAAGCTGACCGGTATGTTTTCTTCTCCCTGCCCATCCTTGTTACTGCGGCGCGGATGTGTACCCAGAGCTTTAACACCAAAGGGCATGGTGGAGATCTCTTCACTGTCTCGAATCATTCCGTTGAATATTCCTCCTGCCCAGCCGTTTCTAACGCCCATTTCAGCGAGAATATCACCAAGCATCGCGCATCGCCTTGAACCACCGGCATCTACAACAAGAATTTCACCATTTGATTTCTCGGATAACAGTCTTTTAACCAGGCTAAAGTCCTCAAAACATTTAATGGTTCGGATAGGACCGTGAAAAAACCGGTTTCCGCCGAATGACTGGAAAATGGGTTCGCAAACTTGCGCTTCTGGATTCTGATCGGATAAGTCGGCTGTTTTCATGGAAGGTATTATGAGTGTTAAGCATTGCTATATTGATGAGGATATCGGCTTATAAATCGACGGTTTTGATGATAAGGAAAAACATCATGTCTTTTCTTTTCAACTATATCTCTCTGGATTTTTTTCCAGTAGGAAGGCTCCAGAAGTTCGGGGTGATGCATTAGGAAACGTTCCCGTACTTTAGGGTGGTTGACTACAAAATGTTCAAATTGCTCTGGGAAAAAATCATCTTCTCCTATGTGAAACCAGGGCTCTGAAGACAGTTCTTCTTCCTCAAAACGGGCTTTGGGAACGGTTCTGATTTTTATTTCGGTCATATGGCAGATTTCGTCATAATCATAAAAAATAACTCTGCCATGTCGAGTCACACCGAAGTTTTTCAGTAACATGTCACCGGGGAATATGTTAGCTGCAATCATTTCCTTTATTGCATTTCCATAGCTGGTAATGCCTCTTTCGAGCATATCATCATCGGCATTATCGAGGTAAATATTGAACGGCACCATTCTTCTCTCGATATACAGGTGTCGAATGATAACAAAGTTGCTTTCTATGGTCAGACTGGATGGAATCGTTTCCTTTAGTTCGTCAAGGAGCTCGGGAGAAAAACGATCAATTGGAAAGGCCACGTGAGAAAATTCCAGTGTATCCGCCATGCGTCCCACTCGGTCGTGCATTTTTACCAGTTGATATTTCTCTTTTACGGTTTCCCGGTCGATATTTTTTGGCGGTGCAAAATGATCCTTTATTACCTTAAATACAAAGGGATAGGATGGCAATGTAAATACACTCATAACCATTCCCTTGATCCCTGGTGCGATGATCAGCTTGTCACTGGAATGCTCGAGATGGTAGAGAAATTCTCGGTAAAAAAGGGTTTTCCCCTGTTTCTGAAAGCCGACCGAGGTGTAGATGTCTGCTCTTGACCGGGTCGGCAGGATTTTTTGGAGGAAGCTCACGAGGCCTGCAGGAACTCGGGTGTGAACCATAAAATAAGCTCGGGTGAAACTGAAAATCAGAGCGATGTCATCAGGGTCGGTAATGATGGTATCCACTACAAGCTCGAGATTCTCCGAAAGAAGCAATGGGATCACAAAAGG
>JAIBDK010000004.1 GCA_024679435.1 Gammaproteobacteria bacterium
AGCGAAATAATTACAGATCTGCATCAGAACATGGTGACACATCGTCGCAAATTAACACCCACGAATCAGGATAGGGGTACGGCTTAACCGAGTCAGCATTAAAGATGCCATAGACTCAGATGTGAGCGACCAAAGGCTTAATTTCAAACGATAACTTTTTATGAAAAATAAACGGTAACCGGATAAGCTTCAGGTATTAAAAACCAGGTAAAAAGCAAAAAGGATGGCTCCGCAGCGATTGCAAATTCCGCCCCAGGGAATATTTTCAAAACTAGAAAAACTATCCACTATTGGCGCTACCCCAGAAGGCGGTGTGCGCCGGCTAGCTCTATCAGATGAAGACAAGCTTGCCAGAGATCAGATCGTTTCATGGATGCTTGATCTCAACCTTCAGGTTCGTATTGACCAAATTGGCAATATATTTGGCATACGCGCGGGAATGGAAAATATCGCACCCATTATGACGGGATCCCATATTGATACGGTAATCAATGGCGGAAATCTAGACGGCAACCTCGGCGTTATTGCCGGCCTGGAAATAGCAAACGCACTGAATTCCGCATCAATCAAAACGCGAAGACCTTTTATTACCGGCGTATTCACCAACGAGGAAGGAGCACGTTTCCATCCTGACATGATGGGATCACTGGTATACGCTGGAGGACTGAAGCTGAATGAAGCGTTGGAATCCCGAGATAAAAAAGATATCGCGCTGGGCAAAGAACTCCAACGGATAGGTTATGACGGCGACCTGGAGTGCGGAGCAATCATCCCCCATGCCTTTCTTGAACTTCACATCGAACAGGGGCCTATTCTTGAGCAAGAAAATATCACCATCGGGGTGGTAGAAAACCTTCAAGGTATTTCATGGACAGAAATTGAAATAAACGGACAGGCCAACCATGCCGGGACAACGCCCATGAATCTGAGGAAAGATGCCGGCTACTGCGCAGCCGCGGTTACCACGTTCGTCCATAATATGGCTTTGGAAATCGGCAATGGTCAGGTTGCAACCGTTGGGACAACGGAACTTAAACCTGCTGTCATTAACGTTGTTCCCGGCTTTGCCAAACTTACCGTTGATCTTCGAAACCCAGATAACGAACATTTAATCAAGGCTGAAAAAAAGCTTGATCTGTTTCTCAAATCACTTGAAGACACTCAGGGGGTAACCATCACCACACAAAGACTTGCGAGATTTAATCCGGTTATATTTGACACAGCGATAGTCGACACGATTGAAGAAAAGGCTGATATGATGAAACTACCGCACCGCAAAATGACTTCGGGAGCTGGACACGATGCCCAGATGATGGCGCGTATTTGTCCTTCCGCGATGATTTTCATTCCCTCCGTTAAAGGGGTTTCGCATAATCCGGCTGAAGCAACTCATCCAGAGGACATAGTAGCTGGCGTTAATTTGCTGCTTCAAACCACTCTGAAATTACTACAAAACTAACAAATTCATTTCTACACTCTCATTTACAATGCACAACAACGACTATCTGCATATCAACACACCTTTGATTAAATCCTCTGTCCTTTCTAAACCGAATCAGGAAGTATGGCTAAAAATGGAGTCGATGCAGCCCTCAGGATCGTTCAAGAATCGGGGAGTCGGCTTCGCCTGTCAAAAATATGTAACTGACGGCGCCAACCATCTGGTCAGTTCTTCTGGTGGTAACGCCGGGATAGCCACCGCCTATTGTGGTGCTCAGCTCGGCGTTCCCGTAACGGTCATCGTACCTGAAAATGCCCCACAAACAGCCAAGGATGCCATTGAAAACCTTGGAGCAAAAGTAATTGTCCACGGCAGCACATGGCTTGAAGCACATACCTATGCTATTGCTATATGTGACGATAATACAAGATTAATTCATCCTTTCGATGATCCCTTGCTGTGGCCAGGTCATGCGACACTGATCGATGAAGTTGTCGAAGACGGACTGATACCGGATACGGTGCTAATTTCTGTGGGCGGTGGCGGGTTGTTGTGTGGTGTTGCTTCCGGATTAGAAAAAAATAATCTCAAAGACACCAAAATCATCGCCATGGAAACCCTTGGAGCAGCATCTTTGCATGGAGCGATGGATTCGGGCCAACTGATATTACTGGATCAAATCAAAACAATAGCCAACACCCTTGGCGCAAAACAGATTTGCCAAAGAGCATTTGAAATCACGCGCGAATTCGATGTCAAAAGCCATCTCGTCACCGATCTTGAAGCGCTAACAGCCTGTTATCGTTTTCTTGACGATCATAGAGTAATGGTCGAGCCCGCTTGCGGAGCGACGTTAGCAGCAGTCTATAATGGCGCTCCTGCGCTGAAAGAAAGTCGCAAGGTACTTGTAGTGGTGTGCGGAGGAATGGGCGTTAGTATGCAACAGCTGGACCACTGGAAAAAAATCGTAAGTTAGTTTTTAAACGAGTACCGCAATCATCAAACAGTTAAGCAGTGAAGCCATCTTATGCGGTCGTTTTATTCGGTGGATTCTTTCAGCGCAATAGAAAGCTTATCCACCAGTTCCCCGATCTGAATATCCTCGATAATAAAAGGCGGGGCAAGCAAAACGTGATCACCTCTATGCCCATCGATCGTGCCGCCCATGGGATAACAAATTAGCCCAGCTTTAAATGCGGCTTTCTTGAATTTTTTATTTACGCCAAGGAACGGATCGAAGGGTTCTTTCGAATATTTATCCTGAACAATTTCCAAACCTCGAAATAAACCCTTACCACGGATCTCACCAATAAATTCGTGCTGCCCGAATCGATCGCGTAATGCAGTATCCAGTTTTTCACCCTGGACTTTACATCGTTCAACCAGATTTCTTTCAATTAATGCACTAACAACCGCGTGACCCGCCGCACAAGCTACCGGATGCCCAAGATAGGTATGGCCGTGTTGAAAAAAACCACTTCCCTGTTCGATTTCCCGGTAAATCCGTTTACTAGACAACATCGCGCCAATCGGCTGATAGCCCGCGCCCAACCCTTTGGCAATGGTCATAATATCCGGCGCTATTCCGTCCTGCTCGCAAGCAAACAGGGAACCGGTTCGACCCATTCCACACATCACTTCGTCAAGAATCAGCAATACGCCATACTGGTCGCAAATTTCCCGAATTCTTTTAAAATAACCTTGCACACCAGGCACGGCGCCAAGTGTTGCTCCGACCACCGGCTCAGCGATAAACGCCATTACATTCTCCGGCCCGAGCTTTTCTATTTCATCCTGCAATTCATTGGCAACCCGAAGACCATACTGCTCCTCGGATTCACCTTCTTGCAGCCCTCTGTACGGATAACATGGGCTAATGTGACTGGTTTCCACCATAAGCGGAGAAAAAGGCTCTCTTCTCCACATATTTCCTCCGGCTCCCAGCGCACCAAGCGTATTTCCGTGGTAACTCTGTAAACGCGCGATAACCTTTGTTCGGCACTTATCTCCTCTTTCAAGATGATACTGCCGAGCCAGTTTAATCGCTGCTTCTACGGCTTCTGAACCGCCAGAAAGAAAATACACCCTGTCGAGATCACCGGGCGCATGCTTGATCAGCAGGTCGGCTAGCTGCTCAGCAGGATCAGTGGTGAAGAAACCACTATGCGCAAATGCCAAAGAATCCAGCTGCGTCTTTATTTTTTCAGTGACTTCTTTGTCGCCATGCCCCAGGCACGATACGGCAGCACCTCCGGAACCATCAAGATAGTGCTTGCCGCTACTGTCAATCAAATAGCAACCCTGACCAGAAACTGCAGTGGGAAGACTGGACTTTGTATGTCGTGGAAAAACGTGACTCATAGCGTTACTCTTTACTGTTGCAATTCAAATTGATCATACCCCAAAAACCATAACTGAAATCACACCAAAAGTTCAGCGAACCCGCCTTCCTTCCGGGTCGAAAACGGCGTTAGTCACAATCATACCTCGAAACATTGATCGAGCAATATCGACCTCAACTTTGAGGCCCTGAAGATCACTGGCAATGTTGTTATCGAGATAGGCCAGCGCGACGGGGCGCTTTACTCGGTAACCAAAGGCTGCCGAGGTAGTTCGGCCAACAACTTTCCCATTAAAGTAAACCGGTTCATTCCCCAATGCGGGAGCGTTGACATCTTCCAACAAGATAGAAACCATCACCCTGTCTGGTATTGACGTCACATTATCACTGTTCAAAGCTGCCCTAATTTGAAGTAATGCCTGCTTACCAACAAACTCGGTATCCATATCCATCGCAAAATCCAGCCCGGCCTGAAATGGACTAATGTCCGAATCGAGGTCATGTCCATAAGATAGAAATCGTTTCTCTATCCTCATAGAGCTCTGGGCATACATACCCGCCGGCCTCGCACCCTGAGCGTATAAAATATCGTATAATTTTCCCGACTCTGCCACCGGGCAGGTTATCTCCCAACCCCTCTCTCCGACGTAGGACATGCGTGCAGCGCGAATGCGGACTCCCTGAACTTCAAATACATCATGACGAAAATAGCCAAGTTGGTTCATTGATCCGGCACCGACAGATTGCGCAATTTCCTCGGTGTCCGGCCCCATCAATCCAAGAACCGCCCAATGTTCGGTAACGTCCTCTAAAGCAACTCGATCCCCGGTTTCAATATGTCGCTTCAACCAGGCCAAATCACGTTTGACGGACGCCGTTCCTACAAACAGCATGTATTTCTCTTCGCTTAGCCGAAATGCGGTTAGGTTACTCTCAAATCCACCCTTTTCGTTTAGCATCGCCGTATAGATCACCGAACCGACACTGCGCGCCATATTATTCGCGCATATTCGATTTAAAACTCGCTCAGCGTCCGGACCGACCACCCGAATTTTTCCAAAACTTGACTGGTCGAAAACCGCAGCGCCCGTGTGCGCCTGCTGCACCTCTTGCCCCACCTGGTCAAACCATCCCGGTTTCCCAAAAGTTAACTCTGGTTCTGACTGGCAATTAAAATACATTGGCCGTTCCCAACCATAAACCTGACCGAAGCTGGCTTTTTCAGACACCCATTTATCCGCTAAAGGCAGCTTTCGCAAATTTCGGGCAGTCGCCATTTGACGACCTGGATAGCTGATCTCATAATGCTTACCCAGAACTTCAGGTGCACGCTCACTCAACACTTTAACCGAGTTAAAACAGGTGGCGAATCGTTTCGGATCCGCCTCGTGCAGATCCATAGGCATATGGCCCTCAACAATACATTTGGCTAACGCCATCCCCCCTCCGCCACCAGTGGCCACACCCACAGAATTCATACCACAACCGAGAAACAGTCCCCGGGTCTCTGCACTTTCACCCAAAAGAAAACTACCGTCTGGAGTGAAACTTTCCGGGCCATTTAAAAGCATTTTGACTTCAGCATGCTCAAGCACCGGCAGTCGATGCATGGCATTTAACATCATCGGTTCGAAATGACTCCAGTCTTCATCAAGCAATTGAAAAGCAAAATCGTGACCCAACGCCTGAGGTGAAATCGACTTACCCTCAGGTTCGAAACAACCCACCAGCAAGCCACCTGAGTCATCACGAATATATAAATGCGCGTCATGATCAGAAAGCGTCGGCATATTGCCAACGATTCCCGGAACGGGCTTGGTCAACAAGTAGAAGTGCTCACAGGGCCAGACCGGAACGTCGACGCCGGCCATCGACGCGTTCTCTCGACTCCATAATCCGGAACAAAGAGCGATGGCATCGCAACGTATCTGCCCGCCTTCGGTTTCCACCGCAATAATACGATCACCCTCGGTAACAATGCCCTTAACACCCGTATCCTCAAAAACCTTTGCACCGCAAACTTTAGCACCTTTTACCAATGCCGCACAAAGATCTGACGGACTCACCCTGCCATCATCTGGCGACCATACCGCACCCAGCACGTCATCAGCATTCATCAACGGCCAGCGTTCCTTGGCTTCACCAGCGGTGATTGAACTAGCACGGACCCCAAAGGAATGCGCTAACGCCTCCTGACGCCGTACATGAATCATCCGATCCTGGTTAGTGGCGATGGACAACGAACCCTTATTAATCCAACCGGTTTGCTGCCCGGTTTCCTGCTCCAGCGTCGAATACAGTGATATCGAATATTTAATGAGATCCGTTAGGTTGCTGGTTGATCGCAATGCTCTGACCTGAGCAGCGGAATGCCAGGTAGTTCCCGAAGTAAGCTTGTTTCTCTCCAGTAAAATAGCATCCGACACGCCGTACTTTGCGAGGTGATAAAGCGTAGAACAGCCCATAATTCCGCCACCAATCACGACAACAGATGAATGCATCGGTAAATCAGAACTACTATTTGGCAGTTTCATAACAATATTCTCTCTGTCAGGAAGGCCCGAACACTGACGCCAAATACAATCTAGTTCAAGACGGTTAAAGCAACCAGTATCGTTACCTCACAGATTTCCACCAGCGCACCATACACATCGCCAGTAAAACCGCCCACCGCTCGGACAACCCAAAAATATACGAGCGCAAAACCTGCGCCGCAACCTATAACAGCAAGCACCAGAGCGGGTATTGAAATGACACTTAGCATCAACAATAACGCGCCACTGATGACTAGAATAGATGACAGATTCAATGTGCTGGGCAACATCGAACCCAACCCCTGGTCACGCACATACGTAAATTTGACGATCGCTACGACCAGTCCAATCCGGGCGATGATCGGAACAAATAAAAGCGCAAGAATATCGCCTTGTTCAAGAATGTATCCAAGAGCACTGATTTTAACTGCCAATACCAAAACCACAGCCACTATGGCACCTGCTCCGCAGGACGTGTCCTTCATTATTTCTAAAATACGATCCTTGCCATATCCCCCCATCCAGGCATCACCACAATCAGCCAACCCGTCGATATGCAAAGCACCGGTAATAACAATCCAACTGCAAACCGTCAGAGCAGCGACAACCACCGGCGCAATGCCAAATAACGAGTGGAGAACAAATACCAGCACAATAAGAAACAACCCTATTACCACCCCGACTACCCCATACCAGGCCACCGCCGCCCCAGAAAGAGTTTTATCATATTGACAGCTCCCACCTAATGGGATTCGCGTCAAAAACCCGAGCGCCTGCTTGAATTCATCCATCTCTTTCCACCTCGCTTGAATTGGTTTTTATTATCTGCATTTTTAAAAATAAGATCTCAGGTATTGTGACGATCCAGTTGATACCAGTCTTTATGTCCCTTGGAATGATAAGCCATAATACGACTGTGACATGCATGCGGTACGCTGAATCTGGATAGCGATCCGGGCCGCAATCCGAGAACCGAATAGAAAATAGCCCGCACGACTCCACCGTGAGCAAGCAACAAGATTCTTTTCCCCCGATATTGAGAAACCAGATTCAAAATCGACTGATCAACGCGATCCAGAAAATCACCGTATTTTTCCCCTCCATGCGGAGCAAGTTGTTCAGGAAAACCTATCCATTCCTGCCACTGGCCGGGAAAACCATTGTTAATCTCAGCAAAAGACAGCGCCTCCCATGCGCCGAAATCGACTTCAGCAAACCCTCTATCCACCAAGCATTCAATCCCTAAATCCCGTGCAATTGTCTGCGCGAATTGGGCACATCTTTTCCTTGGAGATGTAATACAGATATCCCAATTATTACCTTCATCACGTAATCGCCTGCACTGGGCTTGTAGTTGCCCCCAACCTTTTTCTGACAACTCCGGATCCGTTACGCCACAAATTACGTCACCCAGCACATGTTCGCCATGACGAAGAATATCCAGATAGGTTTGACTGGTGTTCTGCAAGACCCTAAGAGTCTGATATACTGTCTGATAAAGCGTCCGATACGCCTGCTTCGGCAAACGTGGCCATCCCATTTTGCAGCGCGCAAGCGGAACGTAACAGGGTGACTGCAACCGCAGAACCGCTGCCTTCACCCAGACGCATACCCAGAGACACCAAAGGACTTGCATGCAATGCCTCAAGCACCAGTCGATGACCCGGTTCCGGCGAACTGTGAGCGAAAATCATCCACTGGCGAACAGAAGGATTAATTCTGCAAGCAGCCAGAGCGGCGGCAGATGCGATAAATCCATCAACCAGAATAGCCAAACGCTGTTGTGCTGCCCTGATAAAATATCCGACCAGCGCTGCAATTTCAAATCCGCCAAGCTCGTAAAGAATCACCAGCGGTTGAGCGACCGAATGTGCGTTATTAAAACGAGAGAGGGCTCTTTCAATTACTTTACGCTTGAGTTCCACTCCCTCGTGATCAAGACCGGTACCCGGGCCAACCAGTTCCGAAGCCGTTCCTGCTCCGAAGGCCACACCCAGCGCGGTGGCAGAAGTCGTGTTGGCGATACCCATTTCACCACCAATTACAATTTCAGTATCCTCTGGAAAACCGTCAATAATATCCTTACCAAGATCCAAAGCCTGAACACACTGAGATTCCGCCATAGCCGACTCATCCACCAGATTGTGAGTTCCCGCTGCAATCGGCCGGTCCACCACTGGCTGACCGAAAGGCTCTTCGTTTACCGTACCGGCATTGACTACGGTAAGTCCCGCTCCCAGTTCCCGGGCCATCACGCTGATCGCGGCACCGCCCCGTATAAAGTTTTTAACCATCTCAACGGTCACAACCTGCGGAAAAGCACTCACGCCCTCACAGGCCACACCATGATCCCCGGCAAAAACCGCAATTTGCACGTTTTTTGCTGACGGATTCAAGCGCCCCTGCATTGCCGATAATTCCACTGCGATATCTTCAAGGCGGCCTAAAGCGCCCGGAGGTTTGGTTAGTTCCAGTTGTCGCCGGATAGCTGCCGCTTTCATTGCTTCGTCAGGCTGATCTGCGCTGTTAATAATCCACTTTTTCATCACTGGCTATTTTTAATTAACTCATCGAAGGAGTAAGTAGTTGTCGTATCAAGTTACGCTCCAGGATTTATTTTAAAATTTGCGGAATACCAAACATTATCAGAGTAACGCTGTTCGACACCTTGGCGATCTCCTGATGAAGCCAACCGCTCTCATCAACAAACTCACGACTTAACTCGCCCATGGGAACAACCCCCATCCCGGTCTCATTGGAAACCAGAACCCAGTGCGCCGGGGATTCTTCAAGGGCCTCTATAAAAGCCAACTTTTCATCCTGCCAATCACCCGCATGTTCGCCGCATAACCAGTTAGTCAGCCACAACGTCAGACAATCAACCACTACAGCGTCTGACCTGGTAAAACCAGATACCAGCGCTGACAGGTTTTGAGGCTCTTCCACTAGAGACCATTCCGGCCCTCTTTCGGTTTGATGCCGAAGAATTCTTTCTGACATCCCACTGTCCAGGGCCGTTCCGGTTGCAACAAAATGCAATTTGTTACCGGTCGACTTTGCCAGGTCAAGCGCATAGCTACTTTTACCGCTGCGTGCGCCACCTATAATCAGCTCAATCATCAAAGGTCCCGCATATAAGCAGACCATTGGCAATCAATCCTGATAAAAGAACCCAAATCACCTAAAAGCCCGGGCTAAAGCTAATTACAGGAAAACGTTTAGTCAGCTTTTCTTGCATTGCGGGATGCGATTTTCATCGGTTGATTTCTCTTTCACCGCACGTAACGCCATTTCTTCCTCGACCACGTCAGCAGGAAACTGACTCATAAAACAACAACAGATATTTTCACCTATCATAGTCCGTGGCCCATGCGGATGCGCGATGTGTCGGTAAGGTTCGTGGTGGTGACGGTGACTGTGGCCGTGACTGTGATCGTGATCGTGACTGTGATCGTGACTGTGACTGTGATCGCGGGCATTGGCATGAGGGTGATTGTGAGAATGCGCATCCGTTTGACGATTCTCCTTCCAATGACGTTGGTCGCTCTCGGAATGCTTTTCTGCTTCAGGCTGAAATTCGGCATGATGATGATGTACCGTAACCTTTCCTGCAGCCAGTCGATTCCGAAAATCTTGCATCAGATCAGAGCTGTTTTCTGGACCTGTTATTGTTTCCTGAATTCGGGCGACAAATGTATTTATTACGTGGGATTGGTCACGCAGATAATCCGCAGTATGAAATTCGATATCAGGGTTTTCTGCTGCAACCTTCTCAATATAGGCATTTATCCGGCCGATTAAACGTCCAGAAAACAGAAAATAGGGAGCCACGACGATTCTTTTAAAGCCCAGTTTAACCGCCATTTCCAAACCTCTGCCCACCGACGGAAAAGTTACTCCAGAATACACTGTTTCACACCAGCCAAACCCAAGGTTTTCCGCTACGATGCGGGTAAGCTTGGAGGCTTCAGCATTCGCAGCCGCAACCGAAGTCCCTCTTCCGACTACCACCAGCATCGTGTCGTAAAGCTCGCCAGCCGATGGCGGTGAATCACGGCCCAATGCTTCAAGAATCCGGAATTGAAACGCCTGAATCATCTCATCATGCAAACCAAGTTCCTGACCATATTTGATGGTCAACCCCGGGTGCTTGTCCATATAGGTCATCAGAACAGATGGAATGTCATTCTGAGCATGGGTCGCTCTAAACAGCATGCCGGGAACAGCGTAAATATTTTTCACGCCGTTTTCAATTAGCCGATCCAGAGCCATATGAATATTGGGTGCAGAATATTCAAGGAATCCATACTCGATATGAAGATCTGGGTATCGGGAGCGCAGTCCGGACGCGAGCAAACTGAATTCCTCCTCTGCAATTTTGGCACGGCTACCGTGGCCACAAATGAGAATACCGGAATTATCGGGAAGTGAATCTAATTGGGTCATGTCGTTCTCCAAAGGGAGCGCGATTATATCACCGAGAAATTTGGCAACACAGAAAAAATTATTAAGTTGAGGATTAAATGCAGACTCTGCCTCGGTCCAGACATTGAGGATGGCAAATTCACAGGTTAATAGGTCGCTAACAGGTCAAAAATTCAGTTCGAAAGGGTAATTAAAAACAGCATTAAAATTTAAGTTTGCTATAATCTCAATTGAAGTACGGGTCTCAATGTTGAGAAAAGTGTGAATTTGTGACAAAAATCTAGCCACCGTCACACCGCCCTGGGAAGTCAGGATTTTCTGTTTTCATAATGTTTACCCAACAGAACCCGGCCTGCGCTGCCCCCGCAACGGTAGACTGCTAACCACAGAAGCCCGGAACCAGACCATACTTCAACGAAAGAATTCCGTACTCTTTATAACGGGGTTTTAAACAGGTATCGATACATTTCGCACGGGTGTGTGCGTTAACGGAGAGAATCAATGACGCAGCAAATAATTACTTCACAGGTTCACAGTAGCTCATCTGTATCCACAGCAGATTTTTCACTTATAAAGATTCTGGGCGCTGCAATTTTAGGTATGGCCATGCTGTATGGTGTAGGCTTTGCGTCCATGGATGTGGCTCATAACGCCGCTCATGATGCCCGCCACGCTTTCGCGTTTCCCTGTCACTAGCCTGCCGACTGGTAGCCAGCAGAAACAACAACGCCGTCTTCATCGACGGCGTTGCTGTTTCTGCTTTAGCTAGATAACGCGGGTTTCCGAACTCGTCTGGTTTGTGCAGAAACCCTGTATCTACATTCATTTCCAAAAATGTCATTCAAAAACATTGTCTATTCAGCCCTGTTAGTTGGCGTCGTTTCAGGCGTTGTATACGGTTTGTTTCAGCAATTGGCAGTTAACCCAATCATTTACGCGGCCGAAGTATTTGAGGTTACAGCCCCTCAGGGGGGGGCAACTCAAGCGACCACACAGGATCACAATCACGGTTCAGGACATAAGCATCAAACATGGGGACCCGAAGAAGGATTGCAACGAATCACCTCAACTTTAGTTTCTAACATACTGATAGCAATATCCTTTTCCTTGATGATGATTGCAGCGATGGCCATACACAATCAGAAATCTACCAAGCGCCCGGTTGACTGGAAGTCAGGAATTTTCTGGGGACTCAGTGTACTACTGGCGGTATATGTGTCACCGTCTCTGCTGGGAATCCATCCTCAAGTTCCGGGAACTGTAAGCGGATCGTTACAAAATCATCAAATCTGGTGGTTAACATGCTGTGGCGCTACTTTACTGGGACTCGCCTTTCTCTACTATGGAACCGTCTGGCTCAAGCTTGGAGGATTCACCCTTCTTGCCGCGCCGCATATCATTGGCGCGCCGGGGCCTTCGTCTGATCGCTATGCAAACACTGACCCCGCAGCCATCGCGGCTCTGGACCAGCTCACCAACGAATTCATAACGATGACTTCAATCGGAATGCTCATGTTTTTTATTTTGCTTGGCGCGTTGAGCGGTCTCGCAAGTACTCGAATGCGCCACCCTTGACCACGTGACTCATATCGTGCAACTCACTTTTCCGTTCACCGCAATAGTTGGTCAAGAGCAACTAAAAACAGCCCTCCTGCTAGTTGCTGTCGACCCCAAACTTGGCGGCTTACTGGTAAGCGGACCCAGAGGAAGTGCCAAGTCAACAATGGCGCGCGGCCTGACCTCAATCCTCAAGAAAAGGCCTTTTATTACTTTACCCCTTGGTGCCACTGAGGAAATGATTACTGGTTCCTTTGATCTGGAATCGGCATTGAGCAAGTCAGAACTGAAATTTAAAGCCGGTTTACTAAATCGGGCTCACGGTGGAATTCTCTACGTTGATGAAGTAAACCTTCTACCTGATCATCTGGTGGACCTGCTTCTGGACGCCTCCGCATCTGGGGTTAATTTTATTGAGAGAGACGGAGTCAGTCATCAGCAGGAATCACACTTCTCGCTGATCGGAACAATGAACCCGGATGAGGGCGAATTGCGTCCGCAATTGCTTGATCGATTTGGATTAATGGCAGAAATTGAAGATAATTTCAGCATTGAAGATCGGCAGTTGATTGTTGGGAAGAGAATTGCTTTTGACGATCATCCAGAGAAGTTTACGGCCGATTCCCAAAATGCTACCGACAAACTTGTTACTCAGGTTGATTGCGCAGTCTCAAAGCTGGGCAATGTCACACTGAGCGAATCAATGGGCTCTGAAATCGCCCGGAGATGTATCGAAGCCAATGTAGACGGAATGCGGGCTGATTTAACATTTCATCGCGCATCTCGAGCGCATGCTGCTCTGCATAATCGAGACCGGGTAAGTCTCGATGACCTTAATGCGGTTGAATCACTGGTATTACTCCATAGGAAAAAATCATCCGTATTTGACCCACCTCCCCCTTCCTCAGCAAACAATGATAATAATACGGAAAATGATAACGAAGGTACCCCTCAAAACGATAATCCCGGAGGATCTTCGATTCAGGGCTCATGGGGGGCGGTTCCCACAGGAAACCCTCAGGCTTTAAAAAGCATGCCGGTTGAGTTGGGAGCGTTTATCAACCTGCATAAGAAGGTCACTGAGACAGGACGTGGTAATTTAAACTTTAGATCCAGTACGAACTCATCCCGGTACATCAGTCGTGAGACTAAAAACGCCAAACATACAGGCCAAAAAATAGACTGGCGCAAAACTTTCGGCAGCACTGGCAAAATTCGGTTCAAATTACCGATACCGGCAAGCCAGTCACTGGATCTCGTACTACTTGATACTTCCGCATCAACTTTCAACGGCAATGGATTCGCCCTTGCAAAAGGTGCATTACAGGAAATGTCCCAACAGTGTTACCTGAAAAGAAGAAAGCTGTGTATAGTCACTTTTGGAAACAACAAAGTGAATACACTGCTTCATCCCCAGCGAGCACCTAAGGACTTATCCCGGCTACTGGATACCATCCAGCCTGGCGGCGGAACACCATGGGAACAGGTTCTGGCGCACACAGAAAATCTGCTTAGAAGACAAAATTTCAAGTCATTAGACTATCATTTGTACCTGGTAACCGATGGCCGCCTTGCTGTTAATTTATCTCATCATCCGGTTCTGACGGGGTGTCCAGTCACCGTTATGGATATTGAATCGTCGCGAGTCAAACTAGGCCTTTGCAAGAGCCTGGCCCGTGAAATTGGCGGCAGACACATCCATGTCAATGCTGCTGCCAATGCAGGCATGCAAACAGGGATAGTCTAAACACACCAAAAGTCGATAGCCGATTAAAACCTTGCATAAAGAGCTTATAATTATGACAGAAACAGACAACACCAATAAGCACGCCGCTCGAATGATAAAGAAAAAGGCGGTAGTTGATGAACGCATCGCCAAAGCCACCGAAGAACGCGGCGTTCTGATCTTGTTAAAGGGAAATGGCAAAGGTAAAAGTTCATCTGCATTCGGTACGATGGCCAGAGCACTCGGCCACGGTCAAAAAGCAGGATTGATCCAGTTTATAAAGGGAAGAAAAGCCACGGGGGAGTATTTATTTTTCAAGGATCATCCCAAAGTAGATTTTAATATCATGGGGCATGGATTTACCTGGGAGACCCGGGACAAAGCACAGGATATTGAAGCAGCAGAAAAAGCATGGGAAATAGCCAGCCGAATGCTCAAGGACGACCACTACGATATCCTTGTGTTCGATGAGATGTCTTACATGTTCAAGTATGAGTATCTCGATGTCGCACCGGTTGTTCAGGCCTTGAAAGCACGTCCAAAAGATCAGAACGTAATTATTACCGGGCGCACCATGCATCGGGACTTGGTGGAAATAGCCGACACAATCAGTGAAGTGGCTGATGTAGCGCACGCCTTTCGAAAGGGCGTCAAAGCGCAACCTGGAATCGAATGGTAGAGCAGACAGCATTTGATCAGCGGAAAATGGACCCAGATGTCCTGCGTCCTGCCCTGTTTTTCTGCGCACCGGCATCCGGTCAGGGCAAAACCACCATTACCGCAGGTATCGCTCGCTATCATCGAAATCAGGGCAAAAATGTCCGGGTGTTTAAAACCGGACCGGATTATCTCGACCCGCTCATCCTGGAACGCGCCTCCGGAAATCCGGTTACCCAGCTCGATCTGTGGATGGTCGGAAAAGACGAATGCCGGCAGTTGTTATACGAAGCGGCCATGCAATCCGATCTGATTCTGATTGAGGGAGTGATGGGCATGTTCGATGGCGATCCCAGCGGTGCCGATATGGCAGAATACTTCGGCATTCCCGTGGCTATCGTCATTGACGCCAGAGCCATGGCGCAGACTTTCGGCGCCATTGCTCTGGGAATGACAACCCATCGCCCCAGCGTCGACATTGCCGGAATCATCGCCAACAACCTCGGTAGTCAGCGCCATCAGGACTTGATCGAAGAATCCATTCCCCGGAACATCAATCTGCTTGGTTCTCTGCGCCGCCATCCGGACATCGCCCTGCCGGAAAGACATCTCGGCCTGATTCGCCCTCACGAAGTAGCGGATATAGACCATCGACTGGATCGATTGGGAGATGTCATACACGAGGCCGGTTTAACTCATCTACCCCAAGCCGTCACCTTTTCTTCGGGTCATACGCCAATTCCGACAGCCCATCTGGCAGGCAAAACAATCGCTATTGCCCGGGATGACGCGTTTTCCTTTATCTATGCTGCCAACGTCAAATTACTGAAAGACATGGGAGCACAGGTCGAATATTTCTCGCCAATCAAAGACACCAGCCTGCCGCACGCAGATGCGTTATGGTTGCCCGGCGGGTATCCGGAACTGCATCAGCAAGTGCTGTCCGGAAACACGGCGATGAAACAGGCCATCCGGGAATTTCACCAACACGGCGGCAAGATCCTCGCCGAATGCGGTGGCATGCTGTACCTTATGGCATCATTGACCGATGTGAACGGTGAGCGGGTCGAGATGATTGGCCTGCTACCCGGCGACGGCATCATGCGCGATCGCGGCGGCTGTCAGGGAATGCAAACCGCCCCGCTGCCTCAGGGCAACGTAAGAGCCCACGCCCACCACCGGACCCGTTGCGAAAATACCGCCGAACCCGTAGCTTTCGGAAAAAGAGCGAGGCATCCCGCGCCGGGAGAACCGATTTATCAGCAAGACAACATCACCGCCAGCTACCTGCATCTGTACTTCCCATCAAATCCCGAAACTATCGCGGCACTGTTCCTGTAGTCACGGACTACTTTTCTGCGCACGCGGAAAAATCCAAGAGATTTACCCGACATCAATGTGTTTGCAAGCACATAGAATCAATTGTATTAAAGATGTAAGAGTCAGAAGCGCAGCAGTCGACTGAAACTCAGGCACCGGGGAAAGATATCGCCAGCATTTGTCCGGTCAGGAACAGCATCACCGTGAGCCAGATATAGCTGCCCAACGTTTCGAAACCGGAGAAGTATCGATGCAATCGTATGCCGCCAAGTATCGCGACCAGCAAACCACAAACAAGGGCGGTACCCCAAACTATAATGGGATAGATAGGAATTGGGCCAAATATCAGATGAATGCCCTGAAAAATCAGCATGCCGGACAAGAACACTGTAAAAACCAGCAGATTTAGTCCCGCCAGCACCGCCGTAACGATGTGAAGTATCCAGGGTTTTTCAGGCTCTTTCATTAAATTGGAAATTGATAGTATGTTAGGACAGGGGAACGAAATTGAAGAATTTTTTATGATTGAAATCAGTCAAAAATCTTTTCATAAAAATACAATATTCTTTCACCAGTCTTTTTTTGATTAAATCTTCGATAACCCATTTTCTCGTAAACATGCATTCCCCTGGCATTATTTTCATAAACATCGAGCCAAATACGATTCACTCCGAATTCGCGAACGCCGTATTCCTCCATTAGCTTCATAGCTTGCTGTCCAATACCTCGATAACTTTGATCGATCAAGACTCTGGCAAATTCCAGACTGTTACTGGCGGAATGTTCAACTAAAACAATATAGCCCGCCAGTACTTTTTTCTCTGTCTCAATACTGAGATAAACGGTTTTAGAATCAGCGAATCGACTCTGGTGCAGCTCAACCGAATGGGGATCGAGAAAATCTCCAACATGGGACTGTTGCTCCATTTGATGAAATTTTTTCAGTTCCGATCGCCTTGCTTTTCGCAGCTTTATCATTATTGTTCAGTCATCACTTGATTAATGATTCCCTAGTATACTACCAGACACATATCCCACTGAACTCAAGCCTCTTGTCCTATCCTGAAACCGGCCTCCCTCAACATGCTTCTCTGATTGAATTATTCACGAAATTACTGAGAGAACTCGATTCTAAACTAGCAAATTCTACAAATAATATATCGCATTTAAAAAAACCATTCACCATTCAATCTCTCTATAAAACCTGCTGTGATATAGATCCTGCATTCACTCAATTGAGCTATCGCCAGTTTCGAACGCTGCTCTATGACAATCCAACCAATGAAATCCTTTCCAGACTTGGCGGTCAATTTGTTATTGCGGAAAATAACGGTCACGTAGACAGAAATCTTTATCGCCTCGAATTAAAGTCAGAATCAGATTAGAAGAGTCCCCATGATGGTCGGAATGAAACGCTTTTTGTCATCCCGTGCGAGCACAGCAAAGCGGGCTCTTCTAACTACGGCTTCCAACTAAAACCCGCTTCTCTCCCGAAAAAAAGTCTGAAACGACCTGGGGGTTCGAAGGAAAATAGTGATGCATATAACTAAACACGGACTTCCTGCTAACATATACTGGCTCGCCCTGATCCCCGGATTGTCTGCTGGCGTAGCGGTCAGGTGACAAATATGTCCTGATGATGGAATGGTGAAAGGAATGACCTCGTATTTCTCCGTTTTCATAACCAACAGACTGCAAGCCAACACTCTGAAATCGCGATGTCATATTACAATCTGCTTCGAACACACCACAACCAGTAGCTGTTTTTCCGTCCTTATCCGTGATGGTCCGACACATCACCATCATCCCACCGCATTCCGCCAGCAACGGCTTGTTGCTTTGGTGATGTTGAATCAATCCCTGAATCGTGCGGTTTGCCTGATCAATCTCTTCGAGAAACAGCTCTGGATAACCTCCGGGCAACCAGATTGCATCACATTCCGGTACGGCCTGATTTTCTAGCGGTGAAAAATAAACCAGCTTCGCCCCCATTTGCTTAAGCAGTAGAATATTAGCGGGATACAGAAAACTGAACGCGGCATCTCGGGCAATAGCAATGACCTTACCCTGCAACTGATTTGACCCGTCTGGCACAATTGCTTGTGAGGATGATTCCGTTTGGGGTTGCACAAAATTCACATTTTCAAGGGGAATGCGAATGTCAAACTGATCCAGCGCATCTGCCGCCGTTGTTAACCGGTTATCGAGGCCGCTCACTTCCGCTGCCTGAACCAGTCCCAGATGTCGTTCAGGCAAAATCAGGCGATCATCACGCCGCATGCTGCCGACATATCGGTCGCCCAACGAATCGCACATCATTCTATGATGATTGTCACTTCCAACTCGGTTACCGATCACCGCGCTGATGACCGGACAAGTACCGTATTTCTCCATCCCCTCCACAATGGCACTGGCCGTTTGCGCGAACTTTGCCACATTCAGCACCAACACCACGGGGATATCAAACATCCGGGCAAGTTCTGCATTACTGGGCTGGTTATCATGCAGCCCCATCAGGCTTTCCAGAATAATAACCTGATTTTCTTTAGCGGCTCGGAACAGTAATTTACGGCAATGTAATTCCCCCATCATCCATAGATCAAGGTTATACACAGCCTGGCCAGAAGCACATTCAAGTATGGTTGGATCCAGATAATCGGGGCCAATTTTGAATACCTGAACCCGCTTCCCCTGATTATGAAAATGACGAGCCAACGCTGCTGTAATCAGGGTTTTCCCCTGACCTGAGCCAGGCGATGCAATCATCACCGCCGAGCAGAATGCCGAATCAACTTCCATCATTTAACTCAATCGATATTTTTGGGAAAAGCCCCATTGAAAACACTGGATGACGCAAATACTATAGAGTCCTGAGACTCAACCCTATAGACTTTGATCTTAACTTGGCCGCATCAAGAATCAGAGATACGATAAGCCAACCCTGAATCCCGAGCACCAATCTAATTAATGGAATATAGCACTCTATACAGTATTCTAAGCCTCGGCTTTGGACTCGGATTACTTCATGCTCTTGATGCCGACCACATCATGGCCGTTTCATCTTTAGCCACAACAAATAGTGAAGATAAAAACACATGGTCCGGGCGCAAGATGCTATGGTTTTGCACCCGCTGGGCAATGGGGCATGGCGCAACGTTACTGTCTCTGACAATTCTATTTGTGTTTGCAAAAATTGAGCTGCCGCCTATAGCCCCCTTTCTTGCAGAGAAACTTATTGGTTGTTTATTAATTGGGCTTGGTTTCTGGATTATCTGGAATATATTCAAAAACAGTATTACTCTGGAGGTGCACACACACAAGGATGATTCCGATAACGAACTTGTTCATATGCACTTAACCACTCCCGGAACCAAGCAACATAATCATCGGCCCATTCTAATCGGTATGACCCACGGTCTTGCCGGAAGTGCACCCGTTCTGGCTATAATTCCGGTCGCTAGCCAGACCAATGCGTATCTGGGGGTTGCCTATGTTTTCATATTTTGCATTGGAGTAATCATTTCCATGATGTTATTTGGACTTTTCTTCGGACGATTTCAAAACTGGGTCTCCGGCGCCAGCCAGAAACTTTTCCAGATCAGTCGACTGATTATCGCTTCAGTTTCAATCAGTTTTGGAACATACTGGTTGATCCAGTAACCAATTAGAATAGTGGCACTTGAAGGTCACGACAGCCCCGCAAGCCATGCGCAAAGAAACCTCCGAAGGAAAACACAAGCTTCGATCCGGATACACCACTGGAGCCTGTGCCACCGCTACTGCGCTGGCTGCAGCCAGATTATTATTAACCGGAAAATCCTGCCACAATATGTCGATCCTGCTTCCTCGTGGACAACACGTTGAATTTAAATTAACGCATTGCAGGCAGCTCAGCGTAAATTCAGCCCGGGCAGATACCATCAAGGATGCCGGAGACGACCCCGATGCAACCCATGGGGCTACGGTGTTTTCTGTTGTTGAATTGTCTGACCGCCCTGGCATCCGTTTTCACGCTGAAAAAGGGGTTGGTACCGTCACCCGTCCAGGTCTTTCGATTGGTATTGGAGAACCCGCAATTAACCCGGTACCCAGAAAAATGATTTCCGAACATTTACAGGAAACTGCCGATGAACAGAAATTCAAAGGTGGCTTTGAAGTTTCAGTGGGCGTGGAAAATGGGGAGAAAATCGCTCTCGACACCATGAACAGTCGACTCGGTATTATTGGCGGTCTTTCCATACTCGGCACTACGGGTATCGTTCGACCCTTTTCCTGCGCAGCTTATATCGCCTCCATTCATCAATCTATTGACGTTGCCACAGCCAATAACATAACTCACATCGCCGCCGCTACCGGATCAACCAGTGAGTCATTTGCACAAAATCAGCTGGGTATGGACGAAATGGCGATTGTGGAAATGGGTGATTTCGCTGGCGCTGTACTAAAGCATCTACGCAAAGTATCCATAGACAAATTGACAATATGTGGTGGATTCGGAAAAGTCAGCAAACTTGCCTCCGGCAATCAATCCCTCCACAGCAAAGACTCTTCCATTGATTTTAAGTTTCTAATGAAGCACGCGGCAGAACTAGGCGGAAACAAACAACTGCTAGAACGAATTGCATCGTCCAATACCAGCCTGGAAGCACTGCAATATTGCCAACAACACAACATCCCACTGGGCCATAGAATATGTGAACTTGCTCGAGATCATGCTCTGGCTGTTTGTCATAACAGTTGTGACATCGAGGTTTACGCCATCCGCAAAGACGGCAGTTATGTCGGTTCGACGGAACCCCTGTCTATCGCCAATTGCCGGGATCAGCCGGAAACATGACCTCATGAAAATTCTGATTCTGGGCGGAATCGCAGAATCCAAAGAACTTGCACTTGCCCTGTTATCCGGAGGCCATGAAGTCATTTACAGCATCGCCGGTCTGGTTCGAATCCCAGACCTTCCCTGTAAAGTCCACATAGGCGGATTCAGCTATAAAAATGTAGATGGTACTACCGGTCTGGCAAAGTTTTGTTTGGATAAAAAAATTGATCTGCTGGTAGACGCAACCCATCCCTATGCAACGACAATTTCAGAAAATGCAGCATTGGCAACACAGCGTGCAAAGATCCCATGCTGGCGATTTAATCGACCCGGCTGGAACCCAAAAAATTACCCACGCTGGCATGACTACTCTAAATTTGCTGACTTATTGCCGCAAATTTCACATTTCAGTCGCCCGTTTTTATCGATCGGAATCGGTGCGCTCGAATATGCCAAATACAGACCCGTGCACCAGCAATGGTTGGTAAGAAGCGCTAAACCATTCCAGGATCAGGCAGGAATCATCCAAATCAATGCTATCGGACCATTTGATATAAATGATGAGATTAAACTTATGGCAGATTTTTCTATTGATGCACTGATTAGTAAAAACAGCGGATGCAACAGAGTTTCGGCAAAGCTAGATGCAGCCGCGCGTCTTGGTATTCCAGTGTTTGTTCAGCGCCGCCCTGAACTGTCTGTTGTGGAGCGAAATTTCGGCGAAATTACATCGTTAATTGACGCTATTGCCTAACTTGCGGGCTGTTTATCCTCAGTGAATACAGATAAAATTTAGCGGTGGAAAGGGAATACGGTAAGCTAACTCATAAAGCCGTAGCTGCCCCCGCAACTGTATCTGGTACCACAAGGATAAAGCGCCACTGGGAACACGCCCGGGAAGGCAATCCTTGATCGGCAAAACTCTAAAACGAATGCCCTAACCAGAAGCCAGGAAACCTGCCACATTTTAACTTCACTAATACTGGGCCGGGTGAGGCCCCGGTCAAGAAATATGAAAACCTTCAGCGCTCGATCCTATCCCTGCGATACACTCACATTGTTACCAAGTTTATAAGTCAAGCTAACGACATTAAATAGACAGACTAATGGATAGTTATATCAAAAACCCGCTGAAGATTGAGAAAAAATCGTTTGAAATGATACGGGCAGCAACGGATTTATCAGCATTCACCGAACTTGAACAGCAGGTAGTCATGCGTCTGATTCACACTTGCGGCAATCCAGAAATTGCCGGAGCGGTCCACTTCAGTAGCAATGCGATTCAGGCCGGCATCGATGCACTGAATAATCACTGCTCAGTGCTCTGTGATGTAGAAATGGTAAAACAGGGCTTGACCAAGCGGTTTCTGGACAGTCAGCCACTTTGTTTTTTAAACAACCCTGAAATTGCCGACGTTGCAAAAACCAATGGGGAATCCAGAACCATGACCGCGCTGCGGCTATGGGAGCCCCATCTCGGCAATAGTATTGCAATCATTGGTAATGCGCCGACAGCACTGTACAGACTTATGGAGCTCATCGAGCAGGGCAGCCCAAAGCCGGATCTAATAATCGGTATTCCCGTCGGTTTTGTAGGTGCCCCGGAATCCAAGCAATATCTTATCAAGCACCATCAGAGACTTGGTGTTGACTACATTACTGTTTCCGGCAGAACCGGCGGCAGCGCACTTGCATCAGGGGCATTCAACACGCTGGTTCGACTTAAACACGGATTACGGTTCTAGACTGATGGATTGCCCCACCCTGCCCGGCATTTATTCCAAACCGTTGCGGTCAACTCCCATTAAATGGCAGGGAGGTCCAATAAAGGTAGTCAGTCTTGGGTGTGGGAGTCACAGTACTCTTACCCCGGCAGCAATTGCAGACTTAAAAAGTGCTAACGTAATTTTTGGATCACCCCATCATTTTGAAGAAATCTCACAGATCGAAACAAATGCCGAAAGAATCTGCTTTCCATCCCCATTTTCAAAATTAAGAAATATGCTGGAGGCCAGTCAAGATAAACAAATAATCGTGCTCGCCTCGGGTGATGCTTTGTTCTACGGCGTCGGCAGCTGGCTAATCAGATTAATCGATGACACGCACTTAATATTCCATCCCAATATTTCCAGCATACAGTATTGCTTTCATGCCCTAAAGCTACCGTGGCAACATGCAGAAATTGTAAGCCTGCACGGCAGGCCCCTGCATTCTCTCAGAAGACATATCAAACCCAGACATTTAATCGCGGTATTAACCGACAGGGAATCGAGACCCCAGGTGATCGCAAACGAATTAGTGAATCAAGGTTACGGTGAATCAAATATCTGGGTTTGTGAAGCCATGGCGCAAAATGAACAAAACATAACCCAATTTTCAGCCCTGGAACTCTCAAACTACACCCCTGATTTTAATTCTTTAAATACCTGCATCATTCAATTTTCCCACCGCGCTACTAGTACGCATAGGCGTCTACCCACATTCCCAGGTATTGCCGATGAAGATTTTATCACCGGGTCCGAACCGGGCTTCGGCATGATCAGCAAAAGAGAAATACGATTGACCATCCTCGCCCTGATGTCTCCTGAAAACGGCGAAATCGCATGGGATATCGGTGCAGGTTGTGGGAGCGTGAGCGTCGAATGGGCACGATGGAACAGTCAGGGGCAAATATATGCCATCGAACAGAATGAGCAACGCATCGACTACCTGATTGCCAACAGCGAAAAATTTGGGACCACACTTAATTTAACCCCGATTCAGGGAGAAGCGCCCAAAGCCTGTGATTCCCTCCCCGATCCAGACAGTATTTTTATCGGCGGAAGCACTGGACTTGATCAGATTCTTGATTTTGCCTGGCAGCGCCTTAAACCCGGAGGTAAATTGGTTGCCAGCTCAGTGACCAAAGAAAGTCGACAGTCTCTGGAAAAATTTATGGCCGATAAATCACAACGACAATGGATCACTTTGGAAGTCGAAAAGAACCTGCCCGGCAAAAACCAGAACCGAAAACTCAAGCCGGTGACGATTGCGGCCTGTAAAAAAAGAAATTAGCTCTATGCCCCGCATTAACACAAGCCAGCAAAATGCAATAAATCGACTCGGCACTTTCTATGGCATTGGTGTCGGTCCCGGGGATCCTGAGCTATTAACGCTTAAGGCATTTCGTCTGATCCAACAATGTGATGTGATAACCTTTCTCGGCAGCAAAAAAGGCCGATCTATTGCCCGTGATATTGCCGCAGGGGCGCTGGAATCCGGAGGCAATCCCAATCGAATAGAACAAGGATTTGTGATGCCGATGACCGAAAATCGTGTAACCGCCAACACAGTCTATGACGAAGCTGCAGCTACTATTGCATCGCATCTTCAGCAAGGCAAGGACGTTGGGTTTCTATGTCAGGGTGATCCGTTTTTCTTTGGCTCTTTCGCCTATCTTCATAAGCGATTAAGTGACAATTACAACACCATTATAGTCCCGGGCATAAGCTCAATTAATGCCAGCGCCGCACTTACAGAACGCCCTCTGGCTTTACTAGCCGAGAACATTGCCATCATATCCGGACGTCGAAGTGATCAGGATATTTTGGACACACTAAACTCATTTGACAATGTAGCCATAATGAAACCGGGAATACGCAGAGCCGCAATTCTTAACGTGCTTGAAAATTCCGGCCGATCCAGAGATGCTAACTACATTGAATATGCAGGACAATCCCGGCAGAAAATTGTCAAAGATGTTTCGTTGCTGGATGAAAGTCCCGGCCCGTATTTTTCTCTGTTTCTGGTGAATCACCCGAGAGCGTATCGATCGATATCTGAACATGACTAGTATTCCAGATTCTCCAGTGATATACAGCCTTACCCCGGCAGGCAGTGATCTGGCGAAACGTATCATCAAGATATTTCCCAATGCCCTGCACAGGCATCGTCCGTCGTTATTTACGTCTCAGGCACAGGAAGATTTCATTAGCGGCCGCAACGGCATATTTATTTGCGCTACCGGCATCGTTATTCGAACGCTGGCACCTATATTGAAAAGCAAACTTTTCGATCCTGCTGTGGTCGTTCTGGATGAAAACGGTGAGTTCGTAATCCCTCTTCTATCCGGGCATGAGGGTGGCGCGGGTGTTTTAGCCAACACAATAGCCGACGCTATAAATGCCAGGTGCGTAGTGACAT
>JAIBDK010000111.1 GCA_024679435.1 Gammaproteobacteria bacterium
GAATGGCAGACTGCCTGGCCGCGGTACCGAGATCTTCGGGTTGCATGAAGCTTTGGATCGCCGCCAGCGACAGCGGATCCGTCACGCCTGCCGTGTCCCCGGTCCAGGCAAGGGCGGGGTCGAGGTAGTCGCAACGATTCATAAACCAGGTTCCCGTATCAACCCGGTCTCCGATACGGATCGCAGCATCCTGATCACGGGTGAACACACTCGCCGTTAATCCAAAGTCGCTGTGGTTCATCAATTCAATAGCCTGCTCGTCGCTGTCAACGGGCATAATTCCCACTACCGGGCCAAATGTCTCCTCGGTCATTACCCGCATCGAGTGATCCACATTCACCAGCACCCGGGGCGCCAGATAGACGCCATTGTCGGCGTGACTGAAACCGGCCACGTCGATTAGCTGACTGGCACCGGCCTTCACCGCTTCCTCAGCCTGATCGGTGATAAATGTTGCGGCTGACGCTTTTACCACCGGCCCCAAGGTGGTTTCCTCGTTGTCCGGTCTCCCAAGTACGTATTTGTTCACCAGGTCAACCACGCCATGCACCACATCGTCATAAACCGGGCGCTGCACGTATATTCTCTCAATTCCACAACATGACTGGCCGGAGTTAAAGAAAGCTCCGTCGGTTACCGTGTCTATTGCATTTGCAATATCCGCATCTGCTCGAATATAGGCGGGGTCCTTACCACCGAGTTCAAGTCCGACCCCCATAAACTGACCCGCCGCATACTGCTCAATCTGCGCCCCGCCGGGAACCGACCCGGTGAAAGCCACATGGTTCACAATGCCCGACTGAATGATGTTCCGGGTATCATCATGACTGAGATGCAGATACTGAAATACCCCTTCGGGCAAACCGGCATTTTCGAAGGCATCAAACAATCGCTCGGCGCATAGCGGAGTTTGTGCGGAATGCTTCAGTACCACGGAATTCCCTGCCAGCAAGGCCGGAATAATTGAGTTGACCGAGGTAAGATAAGGATAATTCCATGGCGCCACCACAAACACCACGCCCACAGGCTCGCGTTTAATATAACGGGTGAAGCCCTCCTTTTGATCGACCTCAACCTGCTCAAGCGCCTCATCGGCGATGGAAATCATATGTGTTGCCCGCTCTACAAAACCATTGATCTCACCGATTCCATAACGAATAGGACGACCCATTTGCCAGGTAAGCTCCTGACATATTCTTTCCTGATCCGCTACGAAGGCTTCAACGGCAAGCGCACAAAGGCGCTTTCTTTCTTCCAGAGCGGTGTTCTTCCAGCTTTGCTGGGCCCGGGATGCCTGTTCCAATACATCGGAAATATGTGAAGAAGCAGCCGTTTCACGTTCTACATAAATGGAGCCATCGACTGGAGAAATTGTTTTAATCATTTGGTTTTCTCTGGAGTTTTCGGGTTGATTTCAATAACGCGATGTTTCTTACGAAAGCAATTATCTAAATATTTGCATATAAAACATCGCATCCCTTCTACTCTTTGTGCGAGCCGTCACACAAAGGCTGGTTAGCAGTAGCTTTGCAACCACAAAAAAATAATTTGGCGTCTGATTCCGCGGTGTATTTTACCGGGCTGAATTCGGAGCCCTTGTGGGAGCCATCGCAAAACGGCTGCCTGGAACTCTTACCACAGGAACACCAGAAATAGGTTTTGCCAGATTCAACAGATACACCAAAAGGTCCGTCTGCCGCTCGAACAGGTTCATTCATTATCTTTCTCCATAGAATTTGAGATGGCTTTCCGGAATTTTCCGGCCAGATTATCGAACCCGATATTTTACTTTATGCTGTGCAATGCTCCTAGTTATTCTGGGCCTTTTGGTCTATTCGATTCAATTCGGATCTGGAGTTGGTCGAATCCCGAAATTCTGGAATATAATCCGGCCATGAATATTAATCCTGATGTACAAGACTGCGCGCCTGCTCCCATTGCCGAAGCATGGTCATGGGTAGACAATCCAGATGACCCTGATTTAATCGACGTATGCCAGGCGGTTCCATCCTATCTCCCGCATCCGGATATGCTGGAGTTTCTAGCCGACAACATCCGCCGGGGCCAGGCCGCTACCTATACCGACATCCAGGGAATTCTTCCATTAAGACAGGAACTCTCCCGCGATCTCAAAGAACGGTATGAAGCCAATATAGATCCGCAAAACATCATTATTACCGCCGGGTGTAATCAGGGGTTCTGCACCGTTATTGATACTCTGTGTCAGACTGGAGACAACGTTATCGTTCCCCTCCCCTGCTATTTCAATCACGAAATGTGGCTTACGATCCGAGGGATTACCCCGAAATGGCTGGAGTTTAATGACACGACTGCGGTGCCCGATCCGGGTCAGATTGATGATCTTGTTGACAACAACACCCGGGCTATCGTTTTGGTTTCACCCAACAATCCTACCGGAGCGGCGTATTCTGATGAAACCCTGAATCAATTTTTCGAGGTCGCTAAAAAGCACGACCTGCCTCTGGTGGTTGACGAAACCTATCGCGATTTTATGGATACGTCGTCGACACCCCACAGCCTGTTTCAACGCAGCGACTGGCAGGGAACATTCATCCATCTTTACAGCTTTTCAAAGGCTTTCAGCCTCACTGGTTTTCGGGTCGGCGCCATCGTGGCCGGAGATCGTTTCATCGAACAGGCATCAAAGATTCAGGATTGCGTGGCGATCTGCGCTCCCCACGTCGGCCAGATTGCCGCTCAATTTGGACTTGAGAACCTGAAAGCATGGCGCAATCAGAAAGGCACCGAGATGATGAAAAGAGCCTCAGCGATCAAGCAGGCATTTGAGGCCCCAGGCCTGGGTTACAAACTGATCAGTGCCGGCGCCTATTTCGCCTATATCAAACACCCGTTTGATGCCACATCCAGAAGCGTTGCGGAACGTCTGGCCCGGGAATTTAAAATCGTATGTTTGCCGGGAATCTATTTTGGTAAAGGTCAGGATGCCTATTTGCGATTTGCGTTCGCCAACGTCAAAGAGAACATGTTTCCGGAACTCGTGAAACGATTAAAAGCCAGCCAGTAAACGAAGAATCCTTTAAGGTAAGTAATCAAGCGTCTTCAAGAAATTCAACTTCAACGAACGCACATTCGAAATCATTTCCATTAATGACGTCATGCTCCACGCCAACGTTACGGAAATATGGAATTCCGTTGCGCATTTCCGCCTTCACACGCTCACCCGAGCCGGTATCAATTTCGAGGAAACCGTCAAAAAGAGGAACCACGACATAGTCATACTCATGGCGATGCCATCCTGTGTTATCACCTTTCTTTTTAAAACGCCATTCTGTTACCCGAGTTCGCTGATTTTCTATAAAAACCGTCGGGGTTGCCGTCCCTTTAGCGCATTCGTCGCTCATATATTGAGTCCCTATAAAAAGTAATGTTAAGAGTCAGTCTCGCGGGGCTGTGGCCGTAATGTCTTCGACGAAGGCTTCCAGGGTATCCAGCCAGAGCGTGTAGTAGGCGTCGCTGCCGGTGATTGAATCGCGGACTTCAAATTCTGCGATTCGTTGGGAGAATCTGTCAGCCCATTCGTTCCAGCGAAAGACTCCGGTTTCGTTGAGGTAAACCGCCATGGCAAAAGCCCGAGCCTGCCAGGGCGCATCAAATACCGGTTCGCCATCGGACTGAGGTTGACTGGCTATCATCGGCACTGTGGTACGGCATTTTTCAACCATATTCTTTTATCAAAAACCTCATATCTGTATTTGCACTTCAATATAGGCCAGACTATTCTATTGCTCAATATAAGGCTCAAACACATCGACATAAACAGCCAGTTTATCCCCCTCACCAGCGTCAGACCCCTGCTCACATACGCCACTGCCCCCCCACAGCTCATCGAATTCAAATCGCATGGAATAAAGATGTGCCGGTATTTTTCGACCGCTCACCGAATGCTGATCCGGAAAAATATGGGCCCCGTAGTAAGCGGCGATAATACCTTTTCTACCCCGAATATAGCGTGGCGCCCGGGTATGTGACTGGGGGTTAAAGTTTTTCACCCGAACTTCATCACCAACCGCAAATCCCGGCGCTGAATCGCAGTCCATCCGGGTCGGTGCGCCTCGGCCCAGAATATCCGGCACCCTGTCAGCGGTGACAGCATTCAGCGCCGAGGTCTCCTCAGCCTGACCGGACTCTAGCTCTGTGGCAGTAACGACGCCTTTATCCACCAGCAATTTTTCCAGACCATGCAGCCAGTGTTCATAATAACTGCTGTTCAGATAATCTCCGGGGTCCATCTGCTCACGGGCAAACCGCGATTCATCAAGGTTCCATTGCCCCAGCATTCCACAGGCCAACGTCAACCCAAAAACCTTTTGCTCCCACTGGGTTGGAAAATGCGCTTCCTGACCGCGATCTATGGGGCCGAAGCCATGCATGCCACCCAGATCGTGTGTCGAATTCATTTGCGTTCTTTTTGATTTATTTCAGGTGAATCTGCCAGAGCAACACCAATCATGGAATCCCGGTTAACCAGATCTGCGAGCTGTTCTTCCGACAGATTTTCAGTATTTTCCGGACGTTGCGGCAGCACCAGATAACGAATCTCGGAAGTCGAATCCCATACCCGCACTTCCTTTTGGGGATCCAGTTCCACACCAAATTCTGCCAGTACCGCCCGGGGTTCGCTCACCGCCCGAGCACGATAACTGGACGCTTTATACCATGTAGGCGGTAAACCGAGCACCGGCCACGGGTAGCACGAGCAAAGCGTGCATACCACCATGTTATGGACTTCGTCGGTATTCTCAACCGCCTGCATATGTTCTCCCTGTCGACCCTTGTAACCCATCTCCATGATTGCATCGGTTGCGCTGGAAAGCAGTCGCTGTCGATATTCAGGGTCAACCCATGCCCTCGCCACTACTCTGGCGCCATTTTGGGGGCCCACCCGATGTTCGTAGGTATCCACTAGTTCATCCATCGCCTGAGGATTGACCAGCCCTTTTTCTACCAGCAAATTTTCCAGGTTTTTGACGCGCTGTTCAATCTCACTAAGACCGTGACTGTGATGGGGAAGCTTTTCCTGTGTCATGACAAATTTCGCTGGATTGTGAATAGACAGTATACTCCCAAATCAAATTTCATAAAATCTGCATCCTGCGCAACCACCGCTAAAAAATGTCCGGACAAATCCCCATAATCGATCTGCAAGTATGGTTCAGTGGAAGCACCCGTCAAAAAAACCAGCTTTGTGAGCGGGTTAACCGGATTTGTCATGAAATCGGGTTTTTCTACATTATCAACCACGGCATAGCCGAATCATCAAGTAGTGCTTACATGTCCATGGCGCGCGCTTTTTTTGATCTTCCGGAACGGGAAAAACGAAAAATGGACAAGTCCCATTCTCCCCATTTCCGGGGTTGGGAACAATTAGGTTCAGAACTCACCAACAACCAAACAGACTACCGGGAACAAATCGATATTGGCATCGATCGGGCGGCCATTGCCAATCCCGATCCCTATTACATGGCGCTGGTAGGACCGAATCAATGGCCGGATAAAAACGTACTGCCAGGTTTCAGGGATACCGTCGTAAATTATATTGCGCAACTGTCGGAAGTCTCGCGGCATCTGCTGGCCATCATGTCTGTTTCATTGGGGTTGGATGAAAATTATATCCAGACCGTATTCGGTAACAACCCGTCTCCGTATACCAAACTGATCCGCTACCCGGAAACGGTTGCCGGGACCCAGGGCGTCGGCGTTCACAAGGACTCGGGTTTTCTAACACTGCTGCTTCAAGACGAGAATGGTGGGCTTGAAGCACAATCCAATGACGACCAATGGCATGCGGTGGACCCGATTGCCGGAAGTCTGGTGGTGAACACCGGTGAATTGTTACAGCTACTCACACTCAACTACTTCATCGCTACACCGCACAGGGTAATAAACCGACACACCGCCCCTCGCTATTCTTCAGCATTTTTCTACAGCCCCGATCTCACCACTCGACTTGAGCCCCTGCCGATCAGTCAGAGATTTGCAGATGCCGCCGCGAGTAGTCCAAGGCATAGCAATGAAGGTTTGATGGCTTCTCGAAAAGAAATACTGTCCGGAAAAAATAGTATGAGTAGCACCACCATTCCCACCGTCTTTGGAGAAAAGTACTGGCAGCGCTGGGTTCGAAGCTATCCGGACATTGCCCGGCACTACTATCCGGAACACGCCGGATGAGTGAATCAGCCCCAGTCAAGCCGAAAGCATCTGATTCACAAACCGGAAGTAAAATCAGGCCTGTTATCACCAAATCCGAGATAGAAGCTGTTGTTATTCTGGGACGGAAAATCTGGAATCAGCATTATGTTCCCATCATCGGTCAGGGTCAGGTGGACTACATGCTGGAAAAATTCCAGTCGATATCTGCGCTTAATGATCAAATTGAAAATCAGAAATATTATTATTTCATGATTTTCAATAACCTTGAATTAACGGGATATATTGGATTGCAGGATCAAGAAGACACCCTGTTCCTAAGCAAGATATATCTTACTGACGAGGTTCGCGGTAAAGGCATCGGCAAGATGGCGGTTGATTTCTGCGTCGACTTTGCCCGCAAAAACAGCTTTTCCCGAATAGAACTAACCGTTAACAAAAACAACGTTGTGGCGATCACCGCCTACCAGAAAATTGGGTTTAAAAAAATTAACGCCATCGTTACCGATATCGGTGGCGGATATGTCATGGACGACTATGTCTTTGAAATGATCGTCGATCATTAACGTCAGAGATTAAGTGCCCAACTCATTAAGAACCTGACCCATGGCCTCTGAGACCCGATCCATTTCCGCTTCATTGCCAATGGTAATTCGCAGATATTCAGGCAACTCATAAGCGAGCATCGGCCGGACGAAAATACCGGTATCACGCAAATACTGATTCACAACCGCAGCCTGCTCAGCATTAGCAAAATGGATCAGGATAAAATTGGTATTCGACGGGATAACATTAAGCCCGAACGCTTCAAGCTTTCTGGAAAATTTTTCACGAATTCGACCATTTTCCTCACGGAGAAATCGGACCCTGTCTTGCTGTTGCATCGCGTGCTGTGCAGTCACCTGACTGACGTGGGTCACGCTGTTTGGCTGCTGAATAATTCGCATCGATTGAGATATCTGTTCAGGGAAATAACCCCAGCCCACCCTGAACCCCGCCAATCCGTAAATTTTTGAGAAGGTTCGGAGGATCACCGTGTTGCCTGAATCCGCCAGATCAAAATTCGGCTTCAACGCCCTCGGATCCGTATATTCCGCATAAGCTTCGTCTAACACCAGTAGAACATCGTCGGGAATGTCGGCCCGCAGTTTCCTGATGTCTTCGTTACCGATTAACGTTCCGCTCGGATTAGCCGGGTTGGCAACAAATATGATTCGGGTATTGTCATCGACTTTCGATACCAGGGACTCAATATCAACGGTAAGACTGGTTTCCGGGGCAATGATAATATCTGCGCCGGAATAACCAATAGCCGTGCGAAAATACAGATACCCATACTGGCTGACGACGGCATTCAGGCC
>JAIBDK010000009.1 GCA_024679435.1 Gammaproteobacteria bacterium
GCCCGCAATCGGATTTAACTATACTACCGGTCAGCTGTTCTGGCTGGCCGCTCTGCCGGGTTTGTCCGGCGCTACGTTGCGAATCTTTTATTCGTTTATGGTGCCGATTTTTGGGGGCAGACTATGGACCACTCTGACCACCGCGTCGTTAATGCTGCCCGCATTAGGCGTTGGCTTTGCGGTTCAGAACCCGGAGACTTCGTACGCCTTTTTCCTGATATTGGCGCTGTTGTGCGGATTTGGCGGCGGTAATTTCGCTTCGTCCATGGCTAACATCGCATTTTTCTACCCCAAAAAAGAAAAGGGTAATGCGCTGGCTTTGAATGCCGGTCTCGGAAACCTGGGTGTTTCGGTGATGCAGTTTCTGGTGCCGCTGGTCATTACCGCCGGTGTATTCGGTGCACTGGGCGGTGCGCCACAGATATTGGCTGATGGCAGTCATCTCTGGGTCCAGAATGCCGGCTTCATCTGGGTACCGTTTCTGGCGATCTGTACGGTGGCGGCCTGGTTTGGCATGAATGATATTTCCGATGCCAAATCGAGCTTCAAGGAGCAATCCATCATTTTTAAGCGCAAGCACAACTGGATTATGTGCATCCTTTATACCGGCACCTTTGGAAGCTTTATCGGTTATGCCGCGGGCTTTCCTTTGCTCATGAAAACCCAGTTTCCTGACGTCAATGTGTTGACTTATGCCTTTCTTGGGCCGTTGGTGGGCGCCTTATCGCGGGCAGCAACCGGATGGATTTCGGATAAGTTTGGGGGCGGGCGCGTTACTTTCTGGACCTTTCTCGGCATGATGATTGCGGTGGGTGGTGTCTTGTTTTTTCTCGGCATCAAACAGGAGTCGGGTGCATTCTGGGGCTTTTTTGCCTGTTTTATGGCGCTGTTCTTTCTGACGGGTGTTGGAAATGCCTCAACCTTTCAAATGATCCCGACGATCATGCGACATCAGGTGCCAAGGCTGATGCCGAATCTGAATGAGGCAGATACCCTGAAGCAGTCTGAAAGAGAGAGCGCCGCAATAATTGCGTTCACTTCGGCCATTGCGGCTTACGGTGCGTTTTTCATTCCCAAATCCTACGGAACGTCCATTGGTTTGACCGGTGGTCCGGAAGCGGCATTATGGGGATTCGGTGTTTTCTACGGCGTGTGTCTGGTGATCACCTGGATTTTTTACAGCAGAAAAAGTGCCCCGGTTCCATGCTAGATACCACTCGGGTAAACAGGTTGAGCGTATTGCTCATAAAAAGTTGAGCAGTCCGCTCATGGATAATTCAAAAGGTAAACACTAATGTCCCATTTATTAGACAGGCTAAATTTTCTGGCCAAAAAAGATACGGACTCTTTTTCCGATGGCCACGGCGTGACCAATAGCGAAAGCCGTGACTGGGAAGAGAGTTATCGTAAGCGCTGGCAGCATGACAAGATTGTTCGTTCGACTCATGGTGTGAACTGCACCGGCTCGTGTTCATGGAAAATCTATGTCAAAGGGGGCATCGTCACCTGGGAGACCCAGCAAACGGATTACCCCAGAACTCGGCCAGATCTGCCTAACCATGAGCCTCGAGGTTGCTCCAGAGGTGCGAGTTACAGCTGGTATATGTACTCGGCAAACCGGGTTAAGTATCCGCTGATCCGTTCCAGGTTGTTAAGGCAGTGGCGTAAGGAACGAGTCGTTCAAACGCCCATTGGTGCCTGGACCGCGATACAGGAAAATCCGGCCAAGCGTTCAGATTACATGAAGGTGCGCGGACACGGCGGTTTCATAAGGGCCAGCTGGGATGAAGTCAACGAAATAATTGCTGCTGCGAATGCCTATACCGCAAAGAAATGGGGCCCTGACCGGGTAATCGGTTTTTCTCCCATTCCGGCTATGTCTATGGTGTCCTACGCGGCCGGCTCGCGCTACCTGTCGTTATTGGGTGGTGTTTGCATGTCATTCTATGATTGGTATTGCGACTTGCCTCCGGCGTCCCCTATGACCTGGGGCGAGCAGACCGACGTTCCAGAATCTGCTGACTGGTACAACGCGGGCTTTTTGATGTTATGGGGTTCAAACGTGCCCCAGACCCGAACCCCTGACGCCCATTTTTACACCGAGGCGCGGTACAAAGGGGCGAAGTCTGTGGTTGTTTCGCCGGATTATTCTGAAGCAGCCAAGTTCTCGGATTTGTGGTTGCACCCTAAACAGGGAACCGATGCGGCGCTGTCCATGGCGCTGGGTCATGTCATTCTCAAAGAATTTCACATAGACAGGCAGGCAGAGTATTTTACCAATTATTGTCGTCAGTATACGGATATGCCGCTTCTTGTTCGGCTGGTTAAAAAAGACGGCAACTATGTTCCGGAGCGGTTGTTGCGCGCTTCGGATTTTGAAGATGGGCTGGGTGAAGCCGATAATGCTGAATGGAAAACGGTGGGTATTGAAAAAACCAGCGGAAATTTGGTGGTTCCAGCAGGATCAATTGGATTTCGCTGGGCCGATGATCAAGGGAAATGGAATCTCGAAGAAAGGGACAGTGCCGGCAATGATATCGAGCTGACGATGACGTTGATTGATGAGTCCGACCGTGATGAAGTTGCTTCAGTGGGATTCCCGTATTTTGGAAATCGTGAACACGATCACTTCGACGGAACCGACCATGACAGCGTTTTACTGAGATCGGTACCTGCAAAAAAGGTGGCCTTAAAGGATGGCGACTATCTGGTGGCTTCGGTCTTCGATTTGTTTATTGCCAACTACGGTATTGATCGTGGTTTTGGAGATTCAAACTGTGCCACCTCTTATGATGATAACCAGCCCTATTCTCCAGCCTGGGCAGAGCAGATTACTGGCGTTCCAAGAGACAACATTATCACCGTAGCCCGGGAATTCGCCGGTAACGCAGAGAAAACCAATGGACGTTCCATGGTGATTCTTGGTGCTGGCTTGAACCACTGGTATCACATGGACATGAATTACCGCGGCATTATTAACATGCTGGTGATGTGCGGTTGTATCGGTCAGTCCGGCGGCGGCTGGAGTCATTATGTGGGTCAGGAAAAACTTCGACCGCAGACCGGCTGGCAGCCATTGGCATTTGGTCTCGACTGGAATCGTCCGCCACGGCATATGAATTCGACTTCATTTTTCTATGCCCATACCGACCAGTGGCGCTACGAATCATTAAAAGTGGATGAAATTATGTCGCCTACGGCACCGGATGGAGATTGGGACGGTACCTTGATTGACTACAACATACGTGCAGAAAGAATGGGCTGGCTGCCTTCTGCACCACAATTGAAAACTAACCCTCTGGAAGTCGCCAAAGATATCGCGGAATCCGGAATGAGTCCCGGCGAGTATGTTGCCGGCAATCTTCGGTCCGGCAAGCTTGAGATGTCCTGTGAGGATCCGGACCATGAAGCAAACTGGCCCAGAAACATGTTCGTATGGCGTTCAAATCTGCTTGGTTCATCCGGTAAGGGGCATGAGTATTTTCTCAAGCACCTGCTTGGCACCACGCATGGCGTATTGGGCAAGGATCTGGGCGAGGAAGGTCGTCAGCGTGCCAAAGAAGCGCAATGGCATGATGACGCGCCGGAAGGAAAACTGGATCTTCTGGTTACGCTGGATTTCAGAATGTCCACTACCTGTATGTATTCAGATATCGTATTGCCTACCGCTACCTGGTACGAAAAGAATGATCTCAATACGTCGGATATGCACCCGTTTATCCATCCCCTTACCAGCGCGGCAGATCCTGCCTGGGAAGCACGCAGTGACTGGGATATTTTCAAAGGCATAGCAGAGAAATTTTCTGAAGTTGCGCCGGAAGTGCTGGGCGTAGAAAAAGATGTGGTTGCCCTACCCATTCTTCATGACACGCCGGGTGAGATGGCTCAGCCTGTTGACGTGAAAGACTGGAAGCGGGATGATTTTGATCCGGTTCCCGGAAAGACCATGCCCAATATCGTTGTGGTTGAACGAGACTATCCCAATTTGTACAAACGATTCACCGCCCTTGGGCCTTTGATGGATAAGCTGGGTAATGGCGGCAAGGGTATTTCGTGGAATACTGAGCACGAAGTGGAGTTGCTGGGACAGTTAAACGGAGTGGTTACCGAAGACGGCCCAACCAAAGGTCGGCCGCGAATCGAGTCTGATATTGATGCTACTGAAGTGGTTCTTATGCTGGCGCCGGAAACCAATGGCGAAGTTGCGGTCAAAGCCTGGGAAGCGCTGTCAAAGATTACGGGCAAGGATCATACCCATCTGGCGCTCCCCAAAGAAGATGAGAAAATCCGTTTTCGTGACGTAGTCGCGCAGCCTCGGAAGATTATTTCTTCGCCGACATGGTCCGGGCTTGAATCCGAAAAAGTTTGCTACAACGCGGGTTATACCAACGTTCATGAACTGATTCCTTGGCGAACATTATCTGGTCGCCAGCAGCTTTATCAGGATCACCTGTGGATGCGTGCGTTTGGCGAAGGGTTCTGCGTCTATCGGCCACCTATAGATACCAAGTCGATTAATTCGGAAATTGAAGCCAAGTCCGGTGGTAAACCTCAGGTGGTATTGAACTTCATCACGCCGCACCAAAAATGGGGAATTCACTCTACTTACTCCGATAACCTGATGATGTTGACGATGAATCGGGGTGGGCCGGTGGTCTGGATCTCCGAAGAGGACGCAGCTACCGCGCAACTGGTGGATAATGACTGGGTCGAAGTCTATAACATCAACGGTGCCATTGCGGCTCGAGTCGTGGTTTCCCAGAGAATGAAAGTGGGGACAGTGTACATGTACCATGCCCAGGAGAAAATTGTGAATACACCCGGTTCTCAAATCACTGGAAATCGAGGTGGAATTCATAACTCTGTAACCCGGGCGATCACCAAGCCTACCCATATGATTGGTGGTTACGCCCAGCAATCCTATGGATTTAACTACTACGGCACCGTGGGCTCCAATCGCGACGAGTTTGTCATTGTTGCCAAAATGGACAAGGTGGACTGGATGGAAGGCCCCTGCAGAGAACCAACTTCTTCGAACGAGGTGAGCAAATGAAAATACGTGCACAAATCGGCATGGTGCTGAATCTCGATAAATGTATCGGCTGCCATACCTGTTCAATTACCTGTAAAAATGTCTGGACTAATCGTGAAGGTGTTGAGTATGCCTGGTTCAACAACGTGGAAACCAAGCCCGGGATCGGTTATCCCAAGGAATGGGAGAATCAGGCGCGCTGGAATGGGGGTTGGGTCCGTAAGTCAAACGGCAGAATCGAGCCTAAAATTGGTTCAAAATGGCGAGTACTGGCAAAAATATTTGCCAATCCTGATTTGCCAGAAATCGATGACTACTATGAGCCGTTTGATTTTGACTACGAGCATCTGCAGACTGCAGGTGAACTTGAGGCCACTCCGACCGCTCGACCGAGATCGCTAATATCCGGTGAGCGAATGGAGAAAATTGAATGGGGTCCGAACTGGGAGGAGATCCTCGGTGGTGAATTCAGTAAGCGATCTAAAGACGTCAACTTTGAGGGCGTTGAGAAGGAAATCTACGGCGAATTTGAAAACACCTTTATGATGTATTTGCCAAGATTGTGTGAGCACTGTCTAAACCCTGCCTGCGTCGCGTCCTGTCCATCCGGTGCGATTTATAAGCGTGAAGATGACGGCATTGTGCTGATTGATCAGGAAAAATGTCGTGGCTGGCGAATGTGTGTCTCCGGTTGCCCCTACAAGAAAATCTATTACAACTGGTCTTCAGGTAAATCTGAGAAGTGTATTTTCTGCTATCCGCGAATTGAATCCGGTCAGCCTACGGTTTGTTCTGAAACCTGCGTGGGTCGAATTCGCTATCTGGGCGTTATTTTGTATGATGCCGATAAGATCGAGGAGGCAGCCTCTGCCAGTGACGAGAAGGATTTGTATCAGCAGCAGCTTGATATTTTTCTGGATCCCAATGACCCTGAAGTGATTGAACAGGCCAGAAAAGACGGTATTCCCGAAGCCTGGCTGGAATCTGCCCGACATTCGCCGGTGTGGAAAATGGCCATGGAATGGAAAGTTGCGTTCCCGTTGCATCCTGAATATCGCACATTGCCTATGGTCTGGTACATACCGCCCTTGTCGCCACTGCAATCTGCAGCGGAGGCAGGAAAGATTGGCATGGATGGAAAAATGCCCGATGTCAAATCGCTGAGAATTCCGGTTCGCTATCTGTCTAATTTGTTAACTGCTGGGAATGATGAACCGGTTATTTCTGCTCTGGAACGGATGCTGGCGATGCGAGCCTACATGCGATCAAAAACCGTAGATGGCGTGATTGATCAATCAATCGCTGACAAAGTCGGTATGACGAATCAGATGATAGAAGACATGTATCACACCATGGCAATAGCCAATTACGAGGATCGTTTTGTCATTCCTACCAGCCATCGGGAAACGGTCGAGGACGCCTATGACGTTCGCGGTTCCTGTGGATTCTCGTTTGGTAACGGTTGTTCCGGAGGCAGTTCTGATACTGATCTGTTCGGGGCTAAAAAGAGTAAGTCTATCAAGGTAACCATGTCATGAATATTGCACTTAAAGCGAGCTCTTTATTGTTATCGTATCCCACTCAGGATTTGCAAGCGGCCATCCCTGAACTGATAGAGGCTATTGAGTCCGATGTGTCAGCCGGGAAGGTAAAAAAGACCACGGCAAAATATCTTGTCAGACTAGCCAAAGATATAGGCGATCTTGATTTGTATGATGCTCAGGAACGTTATGTATATCTGTTCGACAGAACTCGGACATTGTCTTTACACCTGTTTGAGCATGTTCACGGTGAAAGTCGAGACAGAGGCCAGGCAATGGTTGATCTCGGGCAAATGTATGATGATGCCGGCATGGCCATTAACTCCCGGGAACTGCCCGATTACCTGCCATTGTTTCTGGAGTTTTTATCTGTTTCACCCGCCGGGGAAGTTTCAGATCTTCTGGGGCAGATTAACCACATCATTGTTGTCCTCAAGGCGAGATTGACTAAACGGGATTCGGTATATGCAAATGCCTTTACCGCTTTAGAAAAGCTGGCTTCGACAAAACCTGAAAAAGGAATCGTCGATGAAATGCTGGCGCAGCAGGATGATGACCCTGATGATCTGGACGCGCTGGACAAAATCTGGGAAGAAGACCCCGTCACTTTTGGCGGTAATCTTGGTGATCAAACCTGTGGTCTGGACCGCATTCGGGTTCAGGCAAGAGCGATGAATCGGAAACCAGCGGATATCGCCGGCTCCCGACTGACAACAGAGGGCTAAATCATGAGCAATTATTTAAATACGTTTCTGTTTGGAATCTATCCTTATATTGCCCTGGTCGTTTTGGCGTTGGGGTCTATTATTAGATACGACCGAGAGCCTTATTCCTGGAAAGCAGGTTCGAGTCAGTTATTACGCCGCAAGCAACTGGTATGGGGTTCGGTTTTGTTTCATGTGGGTGTGATCATCATTTTTGTCGGTCATCTGGTTGGATTGCTGACCCCGATCCAGATATTTGATGCGCTCGGTATCAGTCACGAGGCTAAGCAAATTCTGGCGATCGTGGCCGGAGGAATTGCCGGCGTCATAGCGATTATCGGTGCCACACTGCTGGTTCACAGACGATTGTTTGATGCCAGAGTTCGAAGGGCTTCCAGTAATTCCGATACGCTGATTATCATACTGTTATGGCTGCAACTGGCATTGGGTCTTGCAACTATTCCAATCTCTATGACTCATCTGGATGGTGGTGAAATGGTCAAGTTCATGAGTTGGGCCCAGGGGATTTTCACGTTCCGGTTTGGAGCGGCCGCCTATGTCGCTGATGCGGCTTTGATTTTTAAATTACATTTATTTCTCGGTCTTACTATCCTGCTGGTATTTCCATTTACCCGACTGGTGCACATGCTGAGTATCCCGCTTCGTTATTTCTGGCGACCAGGTTACCAGATTGTCAGAAGACGCAGTGCCTAGACTAATTTGACTTAGAGGCGAAATAAAAATGTCTAATCCGACAATTAAAGTAGATGTATCAGAACCGGCTAGTACGGCTGACGTAATGGGGCTTCACATTCTTGTTAACGGGATAAAAATTAACGAAGCCGATGTCTTTCAGGAAGCGCAAAATCATCCCGCAGAAGATGAAAAAGATGCTCTGTTCGCGGCTGCAAGAGCCCTTGTCGTTAGGGAATTACTGTCTCAGGAAGCCAAAACACTGGGCATTGTTGCAATACCTGAATCAGATTTCAGCGGAAAGGTTGAAACGATTGAGGAGGCAACCATTCGCACGTTGCTGGATTCCGAGGTCGACGTGCCCGTTGCCGGCCCGGATGAGTGTCGTCAGTTTTATCAGAACAATCCTCGAAAATTTGAATCTGCGCCGTTGTATGAGGCGAGACATATTCTTCTTTCTGCGTCTCCTGAAGATGCTGCTGGGCGGAATGAACTGAGAAATCAGGCCAATCATCTAACCGAACTCCTTAAACAAGACCCCGGGCAGTTTTCTGATATGGCGAAAGAGCTGTCTGACTGCCCTTCGGGAAAAGTTGGTGGAAGCCTCGGGCAGTTGACCCGCGGCAGCACGGTTCGGGAGTTTGAGGAGGCCATGGTAAAGATGGAAGAAGGTGAGTTGAGTTCAAAACCCCTGGAGTCAAGATACGGGTTTCATATCATATACCTTGATCGTAAGATATCTGGAACGGCGCTGCCGTTTGAATCCGTGCAGGAACGTATTTCGGCATGGATGGGTGCGGCAGCATGGTCGAAAGCGGTCTCTCAATATGTTTCGATTCTTATCGGAAAAGCAACCATTTCCGGGATTAACCTTGAGGCTGCTGACGGTCCACTAGTTCAATAATTTTTGCTTGGAGAGTCAAACCAATGAGCACAGAATCGAATGCTTCGCCCACTGCACAATGTTTCGTGGGAGCTGTTCATCTTTCCGGTGGAGAACCTGTAGACACGGTATTTAATGAAGTCTTTCGGTATTTTTCCAGGTCTGGGTATCGGATTCACGGGATGCTTCAAACAGAACATCCACAGCGTGAAAGTTGCTGCCCGACGATGTTCCTGAGGAATCTTCAGGGAGAAAGCAGTATCCAGATTTCTCAGTCACTTGGTAAAGGATCGACCGGTTGCCGTGTTGACCCGGGCGCAATTGCTGAAGCTACGGCCAGATTGGAACACGAGCTTGATGACGATATTGATTTGCTAATACTGAATCGATTTGGTCGCTGTGAGTCTGAAGGCGGTGGACTGCGACCGGTCATCGAAAAAGCCGTATTGAAAAATATTCCGGTGTTGATTGCGGTGCGAGCGAAATACAGAGCGCAATGGGATGATTTTGTCGGTGAATTTTGCCGAGACCTGGATTGTGAGTTTGAAGAAATAACGGGCTGGTGTAACACGGCACTCGGTCAGCGCACGGAGCGAATTTCAGATAATCAGCTGCAGATGGGCGCAGCTCGAAGGTAAGATTGAAAATTCTGGAAAATCAGAAGAATGTTAAATCAGGTCTGAGTTGAAGTATGTCTGACTCGGTTTTAAGCGTTCTATTTTCGATCACGGCATTTTTGTATGCCATTGTCGGGTTTGGCGGGGGCTCAACCTATAATTCATTGTTAGTCATGGGTGGATTCGATTTTCAATACATTCCGATTATTGCTCTAACTTGTAATCTTGTGGTGGTCTCAGGTGGTTTGGTTTATTTTGGCCGTGCCGGCCATCTCAAACCGGGCATCGTAGCGCCGTTTCTGGTGACCTCCGTTCCTGCCGCTTATCTTGGGGGAATCGTTCCCATCAGTGAACAGTGGTTCATCCTGATTCTCGGATTGTCGCTCCTGGTTAGCGGGTTTTTATTACTCAATCCAAGACCTCGGCAGCGTATTCGGGGGTTGACCCCGACCAGACGCTGGATGATAAGCTTGCCTGCGGGCGCAATGCTTGGATTATTGTCGGGACTAACCGGAATTGGCGGTGGAATTTTTCTCGCACCGTTGATGTATCTGGCCGGCTGGGCGCGGCCGCGGGTAATTGCCGCTTCCGCAAGCCTGTTTATATTTGTCAATTCTGTGGCCGGTCTGGCGGGCCATCTTGAAAAGTTTACGGTAACGCATGAACCGGGGCTGTTGCTTACTTATATCACTCTTCCGCTGGCAGTGGTTATTGGTGGTCAGTTCGGTAGCTTTTTTGGATCCGGAATTATCGGGGAACGCGTCGTTCGCAGAATGACCGGATGTCTGGTTTTATTTGTTGGAACACGTATTCTTTTTCGCACACTAATCTAATGTAGACTGGAATTCTTTAGTTAATCCGGATCACGGTTTTGTTGATGTGTCTCTGGTTAGAATCTGGTTTCTTTTTGGATGATCGGCTGGAATTCTCGTGGCGGCATTGCTATGCTGGTCGTCTTCTTCTTTAGTTTCTCTGATAATCGCACATTGCTATTCTTTTCAAAGTGAAGGTCTACCTCAAAAAGTTATCGGTTGCGTTGTTCCTGCTCTTCTTTAATGGTGGAACAAGCAGTGCCACTGATTTGAATGCTGCGGAGATTGTTAAGCAAGCTCTGGATCACTGGCGCGGCATCTCTTCAGCAGGTGAAATGACGATGGTGATCCACAGACCGGACTGGGAACGATCAATGTCTATGAAAGCCTGGACTCAGGGTGCAGATAAATCTTTGGTTCGGGTAACCGCTCCGCAAAAAGACCGGGATAACGCGACGTTGATGCTCGACAACAACATGTGGAGTTATTCGCCGAAAATCAGACGTGTCATCCGCATACCCTCATCGATGATGGGGCAAAGCTGGATGGGTTCCGACTTCTCCAACAAGGATGTGTCACGCTCCGATGATATCGTCGATCAATATACCCATACTCTTCTCGACACTAAAGTGGTGGATGGAAATACGATTTTCAGGATTCAGTCGGTTCCACTGGAAGAAGCCGCCATCGTCTGGGGCCGGGAAGTCCTGACTATCCGCGACGACTGGATTTTGCTGGATCAGCTATTTTATGATCAGGACGATGTGCTGGTGCAGAAGCTGGAAACTCTGGAGATTGGTGAAATGGGAGGACGAACCAGTGCTTTGCGTCAACGCATGGGAAAAGTGGATGTTGATGATGAATGGACGGAATTGCAGATTAATAAAATGGAGTATGAAGTTGATCTGGACGATCGATTGTTTACAGTCGCAAATTTGAAAAACCCAAGGGAATAGAGTGCGCTCCCTAAATGCCGCTGAATAACATTACTTTTCGCCTGGCCTGGAGGAACCTCTGGAGGCAACCCAGAAGAACATTGCTAACCCTGGGGGCTATGGTTTTCGCCAACACTATTCTGGTCTGTATGATATCGCTCCAGTTCGGCATGTATGGTCTGATGATCGACAATACCCTGTCGATGTTGACCGGGCATCTTCAGGTGCTGGCACCGGGCTATAAGGATGATGGCAAAATTCGGCAGAGTATTGACAACGCGGCAGCTCTGGCGTCGGTTTTGCGAAACGATTTGAACCGCTCAGAAAGTAATGGTCTTGAACACAAGGATGCTGACGGTGATGATGAAAGAGTGAAAATATCGGTTCGGGGCAAGGCATTTGCCCTGGCATCCAGCGAGGAACGCAGTTTCGGTATTTTAGTAATGGGGGTGCTGCCGGAGCATGAACCTCAGGTTTCTTCTATTCCCGGCCTGATTCATAGAGGAAGATACCTATCCAGCGGAACGGCGCAAGAAGTTGTCATTGGCAGTGTTCTGGCCCGGAATCTGCAGGTGGATCTTAACGATGAAATTACCTTTATTGGAAGCGGTCGCGACGGTTCGTTTGCCGCCGCGGTCATCAGCGTTGTCGGCATTATTCAAAGTGGGATGACAGACCTGGATAGAAGTATTGCCCAAATGCCGCTGCACCTTTTTCAGGAAACCTTTACCATGGGCAATGGCGCCCATGAAATAGTGATCCGGGCTCCGGATTTGTCGCGGGTTGAAGAAACCGTTAACCGAGTTCAGCAACGGCTTGAGAACGATTCCGGTCTTAAAGTATACGACTGGGATCAACTCGAACCCGGCTTAAAGCAGAGTATTCAGGCCGACCTGATTAGTGCGTGGTTTATGTACGGTGTGTTGATAACACTGGTAGCTTTCAGTGTGCTGAACACGGTGTTGATGTCGGTTCTGGAGCGAACCCGGGAATTTGGAATTGTCATGGCGCTCGGATTGACACCGGGTCGTCTGGGTCGTCTGGTTATGCTGGAAACAGCCATTATGGGCGTGCTTGGTCTGGTCTCTGGTATTTTGATTGGGGCTGCGCTGGTTGGCTGGGGCGGGATTTACGGGATCAGCTTTCCGGGAATGGACGAAATGGGAAAGCAATTCAACTTACCCGCTAGAATTTATCCGGAATTGACTGTGTTTCAGCTAACGTTGGGACCCTCCATTGTTTTTGCCGCTACATTGCTGGCTTCATCGTGGCCAGCGCTGCGGTTGTATTGGCTTGAGCCTGTTCAGGCGATGCGAGGGGCCTGATGAAGATGATCGCAATTGTTTCTCGTCTGGCGTGGCGCAATCTTTGGCGTAATCACCGAAGGACGTTGATAATGCTGGTAACTATCGCGGTCGGTATATGGGCGATGATATTTATGACCGCACTGATGCGTGGTATGGTGAACGAGATGGTGCGTGATGCGGTAAGAGTATTGCCCGGTCATGTTCAGATTCATCATCCCGCTTACCTGGACGATCCAAATATTGTGAACTCCATTGCGGCTCCCGATGAAAAGTTGCTGGAAGTCCTTAACGGTCCCGATATTGTTGCCTGGACGACTCGGGTACGTGTCCCGGCGGTTGTCTCAAGCGCACGAGAGTCAAGAAGTGTCACTTTTTTAGGTGTTGATCCTGCGACCGAGGCCGCGGTTTCTTTTGTGGCCGGGGATATTGTCCAGGGAGGTTTTCTTGAAAATGGAGACGATGATGGAATCATTGTAGGCAGGAAGCTTCTGGAAACCCTGGAAACGGATATGGGCAAGCGAGTAGTAATAATGACTCAGGATCCTGACAATGAAATTGCGGACCGTGGATTCCGAATAACCGGAGTTTTCGATGCCAATACTGACGCGCTTGAGGAAGGTTACGTTTTTACCGGGGTAAAGGCAGCTCAGGGGTTCCTCGGTATTCCTGACCGTATCCATGAGGTAGCCATTGTGGGAAGTGACTTTCGACAAATTGACGGCATTTATAAGGCAATTGCAGACGCCACCGGGCCTGATTTCAGCGTTTTGTCCTGGACAGAACTCAACCGTTATCTCGGAACCCTGCTGGGTGTGATGGACGGTTTCGTGTTGATCTGGTTTGTGGTTGTTTTTCTGGCCTTGTCGTTTGGTTTGGTCAATACCCTGGTGATGGCGGTGTTCGAGCGCGTCAGGGAAATTGGTTTGATGCTGGCGCTGGGCGTGAAGCCGATGATTATCTTGAGCCAGATTATTGCGGAATCGTTGTGGTTGCTTGGTATCGGTGCGCTGACTGGTAATTTGATAGCATGGCTGACCATCAGACCGTTACGAGAGGGTATTGACCTGTCGAGTTATGCCGACGGCATGGAAATGTTTGGCTATTCAACGACCCTGTATCCTGAAATGACGATGGGCGATGTGGTGACCGCGAATTTGGTGGTGCTTTCTCTGGGAATCATTGCGAGCCTCTCACCGGCTATACGGGCTTCACGTTATCAACCCGTGGAGGCATTAACCAAGGTATGACGATGATTGCAATTAAAATTCAAACAGGGATCGGTAGGGTTTTTCAGTGCCGCATTCTTCCAGTTTCAGGAGTGTGTTATGAGTGATATTCAATGTGTTGATCTTTGCCGTACTTTCTATCAGGGCGACACAGCGGTAACCGGTCTCGACCATGTTTCCATTGACATAAAAAAAGGTGAGTTTGTCTGTCTGGTTGCCCCATCGGGTGGAGGAAAAACCACCCTTCTGAATGCCATTGGCGGTCTTGACAAGCCAGATGCGGGTGAAGTCTGGATCGCAGGTAAGCGTATTGATAATTTGGGAAAGTCTGCTCTAGCGGAAATGCGTCTCAACAATATTGGTTTTGTTTTTCAGGCCTATAATCTGATCCCTGTGTTGACTGCTCGTGAAAACATTGAGTTTGTAATGGAAGTTCAGGGTATTCCTGCGGCAGATCGTCATATCAGATCGGCAGCAATTCTGGCAGAAGTCGGTCTGGAAGGGCTGGAAGATCGACGACCCGCTAAAATGTCGGGAGGGCAGCAGCAACGGGTTGCGGTGGCTCGGGCTATCGTGGCGGAGCCTGAAATTGTTCTGGCAGATGAACCCACGGCAAACCTGGATTCAAGCTCGGCAGAACAATTGATGGATTTATTTGTCGCGCTCAATAAAAAGCATAATACAACTTTTGTCATCGCGACCCACGATCAAAGGGTGATGGAGTATGCGAGGCGTATTGTGAAAATGCTGGATGGGAGAATTGATCAGGATATTCCGCAAGTCGGCAGATAGACTGAAAAAATACGGGCTGGCGATGTTGGGGCATCGTATCGGTGTCGGCATTGTTATGGTTTCTTTTTTACTGCAAACGCCAGTCTGTTATTCCACCGATAGGCTGAACTACGAGGTCAGTGGTCATATAAAGTCGCGACTGTCGGGGCAGGCATTTCCCCGGGAAAGCATTTTTCGGGATCTGAGTAGCGCAAACGCCTGGGATTTCAATAATGATTTGCGAGTTAACTTTAAAGCTGGCACAACAGGCTGGAAGCTTGAAACGGATGCTCAGTTGATTGCTTTGCACGGTGATGCGGTTGAATATACCCGGGAGCTGGAAAATAAAATTCCACAGTTTGATGTGTTGTTCGGGCGCCTGCCTAACGACGATCGGCGTTGGTGGGATTTAACCCGGATTTACGAGGACGAGGATAAAACCGCGCTGCTGGGTCGACTGGATCGGCTGGCGCTTTCCTATACCGGAAAAGCGACATCGTTCCGGTTTGGTCGACAGGCCTTAAGCTGGGGAAACGGATTATTTTATTCTCCTATGGATATTGTTAACCCATTCGACCCCACTCAGGTTGATACCGAGTATAAAGCTGGCGATGACATGCTGTACGGCCAGTATTTGCAGGATAACGGCAATGATCTTGAAGGCAGCTATGTTGTTCGCCGAGACCCGGCAACAGGCGAGGTAGAGAGTAACCAGTCTACCTATGCGGTGAAGTATCATGGTTTTAGAGGATTGGCTGAATACGATCTTATGTTTGCCCAGCATTACGATGAGTGGATGACGGGCCTCGGGCTTAGTTTTGATGCTGCCGGCGCGGTGTGGCGAAGTGATCTGGTTTTAAGCGACACGGATACCGACGGAGTCATATCGCAGTTAGTCGTAAACTCAAGCTACTCATGGATTTGGGCTGGCAGAAATGTAACCGGAAGCGCCGAATATTTTTTTAACGGATTCGGTCAGAATGATGGTTGTTATACTGAAAAATGTCTGGCCCAAAGCCCGGAGCTTTTGGCACGGGTTGCCCGCGGCCAATTGTACAATCTGGGCCGCCATTATCTTGGCGCCAGCATAACCCTGGAGGTAACGCCGCTTTTCACGGTTACACCCAATCTGTTTTGGAATCTATCCGACGGCAGTGCATTGTTTCAATTGGTCACGCAGAACAGCCTCGGCGATGATCTGGTTCTGTTGGGCGCACTTGCCATTCCTGTGGGGCCGGATGGAACAGAATACGGGGGGCTTGAAAGTCCTGAAGCTGGAAAAACCTTCTCCACGGGTTTTCAGGTCTTTGCCCAGCTTGCCTGGTACTTCTAAAGTGGTTAACTATGATATTTCACTAAATGTTTCTTAGTGTTTTGATATAAAGAATGATGTAAATATGGGTTAGCGAAAATGAGTGTCTGCTATGTATCTTAGCTATATCAATCTGTTCCGAGCCATTGCAACCTTATTTGTGGTTTTTAACCATAGTATCCACGGCCTTCAGTGGGGCGTGGCCTACGATAATTTCGAAATGTCCCGGCTTATGAAAATAGTTTTTTCGAACGGCGCATTTTTCTTTGTCTTCATTGCTGGCTTTGTTTTTCAGCACTTGCTCTACAAATTTGACTATAAAAAGTACCTCGTTTCAAGATTCATGTTGGTTGTTTTGCCCTATCTTCTGGTTTCAATTCCGGCGGTAATGGCATGGACGTTTTTTTTTCAGAAATCTGGTTACGGGATTCCACGTGACCTTTACTCGCAGCCATGGTGGCACAGGGCCGGCTTTTATTATCTAACCGGTCAACACATGGCGCCATTATGGTTTATCCCGATGATCGTTATGTTTTATCTATTGTCACCGCTGTTCAAAATAATAGATCGATTTCCGATAACCTATCTGATGATTCCTTTGCTAATGGTAGTGTCTTACTTCTATCCCAGGACCTGGAGCCCATGGTGGCAGTTTGTTCATTTCTTTCCCGTTTATATCATTGGCATGTGGGCCAGCAGATATAAAGAGCCGTTGCTTGATCGTGTCTACCAGTATCGTTACCTGGTTTTTCTGCTTTATCTCAGTTTTGTAGGCTATGAGTTTCTGATGCTGCATTCAGTCCAGTCATTTTTCAATTATATGAATAAACTCTGTCTGTCCTTTTTGTTAATCGCTTTGCTGGCACACTATTCAGATCGACCATTCAAATGGCTGTCCTGGTTCGCTGCGATAAACTTCAGCGTGTTCTTTCTCCATACCTATGCAAATGCCGGACTTAAGATCGTCTTTACAGGTGGGCCGGCGCAGTCAATCCCGATAGTTGGGAATTTTGCTTATCAACTGGTGTATTTCTCTGTCGTTGTGGCGATTTCACTTGTTGGTGCGTTGATAGTCAAAAAAGTTACTGGCAGGTATAGTAAGTATCTGATTGGCTCCTGATCTAAGAAGTACTTCATGATTATGCGCCTTTAACAGATAGAATGCGGAACGAGTCAATGTCGATTAAATTTGCAGCGGACTTTGCAAGTCTTGGAGACATTGCGGACATTCAAAAATTGAGCTGGAACGCGCAATCTCATTATGTTCAAACTCGCTCGGATTTTTATTCCCGTCATTACGCGGGCTTGACTATTGAGAACAGCCTTGATCAGTTAAAGGATTTGCCTTTTACAACGAAGGAAATGCTGCGGGTTGATCAGCGTGAGAATGCCCCGTTTGGCAGCTATCTTGCCACGAGCAATCGCGAAATAACAAGAATGCATCGCACCTCGGGTACGACAGGGACGGCTATGAATCTGGCGTTAACTGCACAGGACGCGCTGATGACAGCCGAGGTCGGTGGCCGTGCTCAAAAGGCCGCGGGCCTTTTGCCTGAACACCGTGTGGTGCATTGTCTTAATTATCAGTTATGGATGGGCGGTTATACCGATCATGCCTCCCTCGAGGCCACAGGTGCGATGGTAATTCCTTATGGTGTTGGCGGTACCCGGAGTTTGATCAACACGATCAGAGAATTAAAGATAGATGCCATTTCCTGTACACCGTCGTATCCCGCGGTGCTTGAACAGGTGATTGAGTATGAATTTCCAGGGCTTCAGCCTAAAGATCTTGGGTTACGCCTCGGCCTATTCGGGGGTGAAGCTGGGCTGGACGATTTAGGTTTTCGAAAGCGCCTGGAACACATCTGGGGATTTGACGTGCGTAATTCGAACTATGGCGTCACCGACGTTCTGTGCAATTTTGCTGGGCAGTCGACAATAGATAACGATTTGCATTTTGTGGCGATGGATGTGTTGTATCCTGAACTCATTGATCCGGCTAGTGGTGAGTCAAAGCCCTGGAAAGAGGGGGA
>JAIBDK010000137.1 GCA_024679435.1 Gammaproteobacteria bacterium
GGGAGAAGCGGTGAGGTTTTTTGCAAGATTGATGATGATCAAGTCTCAACGTGTCGAGTAGAATATAAAATCCGATGATGTTTTTGAAAAATATATGTATGCGTGATTCGAAAAACTGCTGTTATGGAATACGTTTTCGGATTCCTGCAACCACTAGAATTATACTGGTCTTTGGAGGCCAGGGTTAGATGAAATCATCTTATTATACAACTCGATTTTTTAAAACACCTGATGATATCCAAGGTAAATCATTTTGCCAGCAACATAGATGATTACCGCCAGGCCAATGAACCCGATCCATCGATGTTTTTGCAGTGTTTCAGCAATAACTGAGGCCGCAACGGTCATAAAGACTACGGACAGCGTTAGACCGATAATTAGCAGAACGTTATGCCCGTCTGCAATTCCTGCAACTGCCAAAACATTATCTAGAGACATCGATACATCAGCCATGACAATATGGCTCACAGCCGAAAGCATGGGAGGGTTTCCTTCCTTGGGAAGGTCGTCGGTTTGGTTGTCGGCGATTTCGGCGTAATGCGGAGTGCGCAAATCCTGCCATAACTTCCAGCAGATCCATAACAACATTACACCGCCGACCAGAAGTAACCCTTCTATGGCTAATAGTTGAACCGTGATCAGCGCAAAAACTATTCTCAGAACGACCGCCACTCCGACCCCATAGAGGATAACTTTTTTACGATAGTCTTTCGAAAACTTGGCTGCCACGAGTCCAATAACAATAGCATTATCTCCAGCAAGCACCAGGTCTACGAAAATAATCTGGATTAATTTGACAATGTTTTCTGAATATTCCATATTGACTCGCGAGGGAAATGGCGGTTGTACCCTTTAATCGCCTCCAAATCAAGAGCGTGTTGTTAGTATGGGATTGAAATGGCGGGCAAAAAATAGAGTGATAATTGGAGCCCTGTTTGCATTTCGTGGTTTGATGGTGTGATATGCTCTCGCCTTTTTGGTCCGGCATGAATTCGTAAACATTCTGTCAAACCATATCCTCAGACTTTTTATGCTGAAAAATATTTTTTTTCTGGCTGTTTGTCAGGCGCTTATGTTGTCCTCCACTTCCCTGACGATGACAAGTTCTGCTCTGGTCGGCATGTCTATTGCGCCCAAGAGTGTCTATGCAACACTTCCGTTGGGGATTTGTTATCTTACTGTGATGATGTCTCTGGTACCCGCATCATTGGCGATGCAACGATTTGGGAGGAAGCCTGTTTTTTATCTGGGAGCCTGTAGTGGATTTGCCGGAGGTGTTCTTGCTGCGTCTGGGATTTATGTTGGCAGTTTCGTTCTGTTCTGCACCGGCGCTATTTTTCAGGGGGTCGCCATGTCTACTGCCCAATTTTACCGGTTCGCGGCCGCTGAGCTTGCTGATGAGAGCTATCGCAGTAGGGCCATATCATGGGTGTTGGCAGGTGGTCTTGTGGCTGCGTTTCTAGGCCCGGCTATCGCCTTCTATACGCGTGAAATTAGCGACCTTCCCTTATTTACATTATCTTTTGGAAGCATTGCGGTAGTCAGTTTTGGGATTTTAGTATGTCTGAGTTTTATCAGGTTTTCGGAAACCGTCGAGCAAGCAACCACCGAAATAAAACGACCTTTAAGAACGATAGTGCTGCTTCCTGGGTTCGCCACCGCGGTTATTTGTGCCATGGTTGCATACGGATCGATGAACTTATTGATGACCGCAACCCCGTTGGCGATGGATCAACGAGGTTTATCGTTCGAAGGCACCACAATGGTTATTCAGTGGCATATTGTCGGAATGTTTGCTCCATCGTTTTTTACTGGAAATCTCATTCATCGATTTGGAGTGTTGAAAATCATGGTTGTTGGAGTTTTCATGCTTTTGATTTGTATAATATCCAGCAATATAGCCCAGGATCAGACAGGTTTCCTTGTAAGTCTGTTTTGTCTGGGAGTAGGATGGAATTTTCTGTACATAGGCGGGACAACACTGTTAACTCAGGTCTATCGACCCTCAGAAAAAGGCCTTGTTCAGGGCATTAATGATTTTGTGGTTTTTTCCATGGTGGCTACCACCGCGCTGATATCAGGATATCTGCATCATCTGCTGGGTTGGGTAACGCTCAATCTAATCGTATTACCGGCGTTAACATTTGCGTTGGCGAGTATTTTCGTTCTTCATTGGCAAAACCGAACGCATCCAAAACGGGTGCCTAGTCCCGTTTGATTATTATCAGTCTTGTTGCGGAGAATCGATCATGCCAGGCCAGTTTTTCTATATTGAACAAAGCCGACCAATATCCGACTCCTAGACAGAGCCAGGAAAACATAGCCATAATGAAGCGCATCCATGCAGATTTCCATTTTACTGAGAGATTTTCCGAATCACTCATGGTCACTAATTTAATTTTCCATGCTTTCATACCCAGGGTTTGACCACCATGACACCAAAACCAGCCAAAAAAGACAAAACAGATAGATATCAGGTAACCTAGCCTTATGGCCCTACTCAACGGATCGGGTAGATCACCCGGCAGGAGCGGAACCGGTTGCCAGGCAATGAAAACGATGCAGATCAACAGTAAAGTGTCGTAGACGATTGCGCCAAATCTGCGCCATAACGGGCAGGGTAAAAAAACGTTTTGACTTGCATCATGTTTCTCTAAAGTTAAGTCCATAAGATATCGTAAGTGTCTGTTTTTTATTGGGCTGTTTCAACTTATTCACATAAAGAGTAAGTATGTGTTTTACAGATTGTTAAACCTGTGGCTGTTGCAATAATGGTCATCGTGTTTTAACTAATTGAAAAGTAATGTTAAATTCGTACTTTTAACTGCCAGAAATGATTTTCAGACAAATCCCTTTCCAGCTGGTTTGGCAATACTGAAAACTGTCCACATAGTTATCCACAGACTAAAGCGCACAATCCAGAGATTATCGCCGCGTTAATGCAGCAGACAGCAGATATATCAGCGTGGCTGCTGCAACAATAGAGGGGCCTGCGGGCGTATCCCATAAAAAGGAGAGGAAAATTCCGCTGCCCACGGCCGTAACGCCGCAAAGAATCGCATATCCTGCCATTTGTTCTGGTGAAGCTGCCCAGCGGCTTGCGGAAGCAGCTGGAATGATTAACAACGAGACCACTAATAAAATTCCGACTATCTGCATAGAGATGGCAATCACAATACTAAGCAATATCAGGAAAATCAATCTCACCCTCGATTCTTTTACACCATCAACCAGGGCCAGGTCACGGTGAATAATCAGCGAGAGTAAGGGCTTCCAGATTTTTACCAGAATCAGCAGTGTTCCTGAGCCTGCTATAACTATCCAGTAAATATCTGTCCAACGTATTGAGAGAATATCACCAAAAAGATAGCTCATCAGGTCAATTCTGATTGAAGGAACCAAAGTAAGAACCAGAATCCCTATGGCTAGTGATCCGTGGGCAATTATACCAAGGGCAGAGTCTGATGTGACCTGGTCATTTTTCTCCATGGCCAGAAGTATCATGGATACCGCAACGCAAATACCAAGAATAGAGACTTGCAGATTTAGTTCAAACAACAAGCCAAGGGCGATACCTAGAAGTGCCGAGTGCGCCAGGGCCGCACCAAAATAGGTCATGCGTTGCCAGACCACCAGACAGCCAAGTGGGCCGCAGACGATGGCAATACCAGCACCACCTATTAATGCTCTAAGAATAAATTCCTCCACGCTATATCGTTTTTTTAGTGCGATTCATGGCATACCTCGCCACTTAAATTGTGTTCATGATCATGATCATGTCGGTAGATACCCAAGGCATCGGCACCGTGTTGACCAAAAAGGGAAACAAATTGGGGGTGAGCGCGCACATCTTCCGGCGTGCCTGAACAGCATAGATGACGATTTAGACAAATGACTCGGTCAGTTGCCGCCATCACAATATGTAAATTATGAGAAACCAGAAGGACACCGCAATGGTATTCGTCCCGTATATCAGCGATCAGGGCGTAAAGAGATGCCTGTCCACTTACGTCAACACCTGAGGTCGGTTCGTCCAGTATCAGCATGTCCGGTTTTTTCAGAAGTGCTCGGGCCAGAATAATCCGGCGCATCTCTCCACCAGAAACCAGTCTCAGAGGTCTGTCCAGCAATCCTGGGGCGCCAACAAGGGCAAGCGTTTTATGAAGGTTTTTTTCTTTTAAATCACTCAAAGGTTGGGAAGCTGAGAGGAATCGTCTTACCGTAACAGGCATTGATTCCTCAAGCTCCAGAGATTGGGGAACATAACCGATGGTCAGGGGGCTTGAGTGAATGACCTGGCCTTGGGTGGGCTTTAGTAATCCCAAGGCGGTCTTTACCAGGGTGCTTTTCCCCGCCCCGTTTGGACCTACAAGGGTGACAATTTCACCTGTATTGATGCACAGATTGATACGATCAAGGTGCTTTTCCCCGTTCCTTTCTACGGTTACATTATCAAGGCAAAGCAAAGCTCGCGTTTGAAACGGGTCTGCAGGGATCATCGGCATTTTGGACACTGACCGTAAATTTCCACCGTCTGACTGGCGACCTCAAAACCGGATTGCCTGGCTTCGGTTAAGATTGTCTTGCTGATTTTCGAGCTGTCAATTTCTACAAATTGGTTACATTCAGTGCAAATTAAAAATTGTCCGATATGAGGTCGATGGGCATAACTGCAGCCGACATATGCATTCAGTGATTCAATCTTATGAATCAAATTGTATTCCATAAGAAAATCCAGTGAGCGATACACTGTGGGAGGTTCCGTGTTGTCTTTTTCACGGCGAAGGATTCTTAACAGATCGTAAGCCAGCACGGGTTCGTGGCTTTTCCATATTAGTTCAAGTATCCGGCGACGGATAGGTGTAAATCGTGCTTCATGAGCCGAACAGATTTTATTAGCCGTATCAAGAGCTTCAGAAATGCATGCTTGATGGTTGTGATCCCGGTTTTGAAAGAGGTTTTTTTCCAAGATTTTATTCAATTGATTAATAAGATTGTTTTGATATGTTATATAATAACGTTTTTACGCGCAAAAATCCTCTTTACCTGTTCACTTAAGCACTGATTAATGAAAATTTTCCCAAAACTATCGATTTTTCTGCTGATGACAGTGCCACTTCGATTAAATGCTGCACCAGAAGTTGTGGTGTCCATTGCACCGGTCCACTCTCTCGCTTCTATGGTGCTTGAGGGAGTAGGGGAGCCTAAACTGATTTTGCCAGGTGGTCAGTCTCCCCATACTTTTGCCCTAACTCCGTCTATGGCTCGAAAAGTGCTGGATGCAGATCTTGTCGTATATGTCTCAGACAATTATGAAACGGGTCTGAGAAAGATGATCGAAAACGTTGGATCGGAGCAGTTGCTCGAGTTGATGGAGGCGCGTGATCAACTGAACGTTCTTCCCCTGAGACAGGGAGGAGCTTGGGAAGACCATGACCATATTGAGGGTCACGAATCCGGCCATGCCTCTGAAGATTATGTGTCAACAGATAACCTGGATGATCATCGGGAACATTCTGATGACAGGCTTATGGATCCTCACATTTGGCTTTCGCCAGACAATGCTAAGAATATTGTTTTGTTATTAAGAGATAGATTGTCCTTAATTGATCCGATGAATTCGCAGCGTTATTTCTCTAATGCAAATGCAGCGATTGAAAAAATAAGTGTCCATATTGAAACGGTGCGGCATAAACTTGGCGATAGTTCTCATAAGCCGTATCTTGTTTTTCACGATGCCTTTCAGTACTTTGAATTATATTTTGATTTGCATGCGCTAGGCTCTGTGACACTGGGGCCGGAACTAAAGCCCGGTGCTCGTCGAATCAGTGACCTTCGTCAGTTGATCAAAGAGGAGGGGGTTCTCTGTATCTTCAATGAGCCACAGTTTGCGCCACGTATGTTGAGTAATCTGGTTGAAGGTCTTGAGATTGCGCGGGGTAGACTTGATCCTCTGGGGGCTGAAATAGAGGTGGGTGCTGAATTGTGGTTTAAGCTGACTATCAATCTTGCGGAATCTCTTAATAGTTGCCTGCACTAGTATGGGGCGTGCGGATATCGGCTCAATTATTTTTTCAGTAACTCTTTAGTAATGCTTGAATAAATCGTTAGCGTAAAGCCCTGAAATCGAATTAATTTTTCCATGCAAATCTTGAGGTGGATAAAAAGTCTAAAACTAGTTCTCTTCGTCGAGTTTTTCTGGAGATAGATTCTGGATATTTGACATTTGTTCATTGAATTCGTTGTGTCTTTGTTCGTATTCACGTTGTGTGTTTTCTCCGGCAAGATTACCTATCAAAAAGACCGTAGCTATAATTCCAAGAACAATTGAGGACTTCTGAGATTCCAGTTTATGAACAGTGAGCGTGGCAATGTAGATAAGCCAGAACCACCAAAGGTTAGCTGTCAAGGTGCCAATATAGGGAATGATCGATGCTATGACTGCAACCGGGATGATGACATATGAATAAGCGACACAACGAAAGCTTGCTTCATATTCTTCTCTGGAACCCATTAGTTTCCAGATAACAAACATAATTGCTGAAGCGATATA
>JAIBDK010000215.1 GCA_024679435.1 Gammaproteobacteria bacterium
AGCGTGTGGGATCGATATTTTTTCAACACCCGTACACGAGTAATGGCGGGTTTCCCTGAGGCAGTAACGCACATTTTTAGCCGGTCATTGCGGTTGCGGCCAATGGCTTGATCTATAGTTTCTCCAGAAATTATTAGCCCTTCAACCACTGCCAGATACTGGCGTTTCATTGAGCGGATATCCAGCTGGTGTATGAGCTGCTGACGGGCCTTTTCAGTTTTGGCGACCACCATGATGCCCGACGTGTCTTTATCGAGTCGATGGACAATTCCGGCTCTGGGTAGCATTGACAGACTGTTTTTGTAATACAAAAGTCCATTCATTAATGTTCCGTTGCTGTTGCCTGCCCCGGGATGAACCACCAGTCCGACGGGTTTATTGATGACCAGTATCTGGTCGTCTTCAAAGACTGTATCAAGCGGAATATTTTCCGGCATGGTTTCCAGAGATTGCTGTTGGGGCACGAAGACTTCAAGTTTCTCGTTTCCAGATAATTTGAATTTCTGCTTAACCGGCCTGCCGTCAATTTTTACAAATCCTTCGCTGATCCATCTCTGAATCGCACCGCGGGTATGTTCTGGCATCAGTTCAGCGAGCACTTTGTCTACCCGCTGGCCTTTCATTTTGGGTGAAATATCAAATAAAAAATGTGATTCAGTTTCCGACATAGTCTTTAAGTTGTGGCAAAATATCCGACTTCCCGTCGGACTCTGGCTTACAATAGGGTTTTTGGCGATTTCTTGACCAGTGTAAGTCCAAAAATATGTATTAAGGCGGGTGGAACCGGGTAATTTTACGTTATATAGTTATTTGCATGCTAAATCTATCAATCACAAACAAATGTTTCCTCATTGCGGACAAAATTCGTTTTTTCCGTGTCATGGTTTTATTGCTGGCTACCGTTCTGGTAACGGGTTGCAGTTATTTCCAGAAGGAAGAGGATTATAGTGATGCGGATGCTCAGGAGTTATATGAAAAAGCCCAGAAAGCGATGTCCAAGAAGCGTTATGAGGCTGCTGTTGAAATTTTACGAACACTTGAGGCTAAATATCCGTATGGGATTTATGCTGAACAAGCTCAGCTCGATACGATCTATGCCTATTATCTGAGTGAGCAGACAGGGCTGGCTCTGGCGGCGGCGGACCGGTTTATCAAGCTTAATCCAACGCATGATTCCGTCGATTATGCCTATTATCTTAAGGGATTGGTGAGTTTCGAGGAGGACGGATCACTTTTTGGGCGCATGATGGGGCAGGACGATCTCAGTGATCGGGATGCGAGTAGTATTAAGAATGCGATGACGGCCTTTGAGGAACTATACACGCGGTTTCCAGACAGCCAGTATGCGGCAGAAGCGAAAAAGCGGGCCAAATATCTCAGAAATGCGCTGGCTAAGAACGAAATTGCGGTGGCGCGATATTATTATTCCCGGGCGGCCTATGTTGCGGTGGTGAATCGTTCTAAAGGCGTCGTAGAAAACTACTCGGCCACCCCTGCAGTAGAGCAGGCCCTGGCTCTGATGGTATTTAGCTACGCCAACATGGGTTTTGCTGAGTTATCCGAAGATTCGCGTCGGGTGCTTGAGTTAAATTTCCCTGAAAGTAAATATCTCGGTATGGAGGCTGACAAAGTTAAGTTCAGTAATACTGGCTTCTCCACCAGCGATACCAGTTCGGCCAAGGAGGATGATGGCTGGTTTTCATCCATCAAGAACGCATTTACCAAGGACGAGCCCAAGCCTGACGACGCCGGTTAATTCTAAAGTGGCGTGTTCGCTCCCCGGGCACCCCTGAATAGCTGATCAGAATCAGGCGGTTAAAATTCTTTCCGCTTCCGCGTACTTTTCTGCTGTCTTTTGAATGATTTCATCCGGTAGAGTCGGGGCTGGCGGGGTTTTGTCCCAGTCCAGAGTCTCCAGATAATCCCTGACAAATTGTTTGTCAAAGCTGGGAGGGCTGCTGCCAGGATGATATTGGTCTGCAGGCCAGAAACGTGATGAATCTGGGGTCAGCGCTTCATCTATAATATGAAGTTCATCGTTTTCGTCAAGACCGAATTCAAATTTGGTGTCAGCGATAATGATTCCGCGTCCAAGGGCGTAATCCGCGGCTTCGGTGTAGATTTGAAGGCTGAGGTCGCGCACCCTGTTTGCAATGTTTTCACCGAGCAAATCAACGGTTTCCTCAAAGCTGATGTTCTCATCGTGTTCACCCATTTCGGCTTTGGTGGACGGGGTAAAAATAGCGTTAGGGAGTTTGTCTGCCTGGCGCAGGTTTTCGGGTAGCGCGATACCGCAAACACCCCCGGTTTTCTGATAGTCTTTCCAGCCGGAACCAATGAGATATCCACGGACAATGGCCTCTACAGGCAGGGGCCTTAGCTTCTTCACGACAATTGCGCGATCTCCCAGTGCGGCCCGTTCTTCATCATCTGGAACAATATCTGAAACAGGAACATCGCTAATATGATTCTGAATCAGGTGGCCGGTTCGATTGAACCAGAAATTGGCGACTCGGGTAAGAACCTCACCTTTGCCTGGAATAGGCTGTTGCAGAATCACATCAAATGCAGATAACCGGTCAGTGGTGACAATTAGCAGATGATTGTCTCCGGCATCGTAAATATCTCTAACTTTTCCTCTGTTCAGTAAGGTGAGGTTGCTAATGCGTGATTCAAATAGTGCCTGGCTCATAGTTCTTCAAAATGGTTAGGGTTGAATGAGGTTGTATAAAAGAAGCGATTGTAACAATCCCTGCACGGGACTGAATGAATATTACAAAAATTTATTGCTCTGGATTGGTTATTTCGAGATGGCTTCGATGGAGTGAACCTGCCGAAAACCTCGAGGTAAAAACTTTCCTCGTTGTGCTCGTGTTCCAACATAGTTGTCAAAATCCGCTGGCTTTAGATTCAAATAACGTTTGCCGCTGTAGACCCGCAAGCTGTCACCCTCCTGAAATACCGCGATATCGGTTACTGATTCTTCACCGGCTTTAAATTTGGCGCTGGGAATATTGGCGATTTTGACCCCTTTTCCTTTGGACAGCCGGGTTAGTTCCCCAACGGTAAAGATTAGCAATCGGCCCACATTAGTAATAACCGCCAGCCAGTCGTCTTCGAAATCGGCTACTTTTTTTGGCGCCAGGACCGAGACACCTTCGGGCACACGCAACGTCGCTTTTCCTGCTTTGTTGCGGGTGGTAATTTCTCCAAGAGAGGCCACAAATCCATAGCCTGCATCGGTTGCCAGCAGATATTCGGTTTTTTCACTGCCCATCATTAAACCCTGAAATGTTGCTCCTGGTTTGGGATTGCAACTACTGCTCAGAGGCTCGCCGAAACTTCGAGCAGACGGCAGGTTGTGGGCTGGAATGGCGTAGGTTCTGCCGGTGGAATCGATGGTAAGCAGGGTCTCGTTGGATTTCCCCTGAACTGAGCAAAGATATTTGTCCCCTGCCTTGAAATTGAGTTTGCTGGCATCAACATCCAGGCCTTTAGCAGACCGAATCCAGCCCTTGGCGGATAGCACGACGGTAATAGGCTCCGCGGGAACCAGTGTATTATGATCCATCGCTTTGGCAGCTGCTCTTTCGGTGATCGGTGAACGTCGAATATCCCCGTATTCATCAGCATCTGCGATTAACTCATCCCTTACCAGATGGCGAAGCCGGGTCCGTGACTTGAGAATAGATTCCAGGTGTTTCCTCTCTTTTTCGAGTTCTGCCTGCTCGGTGCGGATTTTCATCTCTTCAAGTTTAGCGAGCTGTCTCAATCGGGTATCAAGAATCGCATCTGCCTGAATGACGCTTAGATTAAATGTTTCTATCAGCTTTGCTTTAGGTTCATCCTCGTTACGAATGATTCGGATCACTTCATCAAGGTTCAGATAGGCAATCAGCAAACCGTCAAGGATATGCAGCCTGTCCGTAACTTTGTCGTAACGATACTGGAGGCGACGCTTAACCGTGCTTATGCGAAAAATCAGCCAGTCTTCCAATAACGTTTTCAGGTCATGGACCTTGGGTCGGCCGTCAAGACCGATTAGATTCATATTGACCCGATAGCTGCGCTCAAGATCCGTCGTTGCGAACAGGTGCTGCATCAACGATTCTGAGTCAACGCGGTTAGATCTTGGTTCAATGACCAGACGCGTCGGGTTTTCATGATCGGATTCATCTCGCAGATCTGAAACCATAGGCAGTTTTTTGGACAGCATCTGCGCGGCGATCTGCTCAAGAATTTTTGAACCCGACACCTGATGGGGCAGCGCATTGATAATAATATCGCCACCTTCCATTTGCCAGGCAGCACGTTGTCTCAATCCCCCGTGGCCGGTTCTGTAAATCTCCATGATTTCATCCTGGGTAGAGATAATTTCCGCTTCGGTGGGAAAGTCAGGCCCTTTGATATGTTCACATAGTTGCTCGATTGTTGCTTTTGGGTCTTCCAGCAGGCGAACACAGGCAGATACGACTTCACGCATGTTGTGAGGTGGAATGTCTGTGGCCATACCTACTGCAATTCCGGAACCGCCGTTTAACAAGACATTCGGCAATCGAGCCGGGAGCAGTTTTGGCTCTTCCAGAGTTCCGTCAAAGTTCGGTGCCCAGTCTGTTGTGCCTTGGCCCAGCTCTTCGAGCAACAGCTGTGCATATCGAGTCAGGCGAGATTCCGTATATCGCATTGCGGCGAAGGATTTTGGGTCGTCCTGACTGCCCCAGTTTCCCTGGCCGTCAACCAGTGGATAACGATAGCTGAACGACTGGGCCATTAACACCATGGCTTCGTA
>JAIBDK010000147.1 GCA_024679435.1 Gammaproteobacteria bacterium
CCAATTGTCAGCATGGATATTGCAAAAACCATTGTGCCCGCAGCATTGACTTCGGGGGTTAATCCCGCACGCAACATTTCAAATATGATTACTGGCAGCGTTACATCGAAACGACTGAGTAAAAACGCGATGATAAATTCATCCCAGGACAGCGTCGCTGAAAGACAAAATGACGCCAACAAGGAAGGTTTCATAATGGGTGCAATAACGCGGACTAGGGTTTGTGTATCACTGGCACCCAGATCCCTTGCCGCCCAGTCTATGTTGCGGAGGTGATCGCCGAATTGAGAATAAATAATGGCGAAACAAAGCGGCAGATTTATGACTACATGACCGAGCCCAACTGCAAATAAAGACTTGGGAATACCGATCAGATTTAGTGAAATCAACAATCCCATACCGATGATAAGATACGATACGGTAAGTGGCGCCATCAGCACAAACCTGATCCCGCCAGCAAAGCGTGGCTTTCGTCTTGCCATCCCATAAGCCGCTAAAAACCCCAGGGCGGTAGTGACTGTTGCTGATGATACCGCAACGATAACCGAGTTAATCAGTGATTCAACAAGTCGTTCGTTACCAAGCATCTTTTCATACCACTGAAGACTTGGCCCGTTAAATGGAAAAACAGGCAACAAACCATCCTGGAACGAAAATAAAACAAGCACAACTACGGGCAAATAAATGAATGACAACGCCAGCACCAGATAGACATAGGATGGGAGACGACCTAACCAGCCCATGACCTTAGACCCGATCCATTTTGAGGTGCTTGGACGTCATGGCATACACAATCACAATGACCAGCATGAGTGTGATACTCATTACTGACGCCATTGGAAAGTTCGCGGCACGGGACACTTGCAACATAATTGCCTGGGGGACAAGCACTTCGGTGCTACCGCCCAGAATTTGCGGGGTAATGTAGTCACCGATAGCGATAACAAAGGTGATGAAAGCACCTACCGCTACGCCTGGGATACTTAAGGGTAAAGTTATACGAAAGAATACCTGCAACTTACTGGCCCCAAGATCTTCAGCAGCCTTTTGATATGACGGCTTAATCTGCACCAGGTTTGCATAGATGGTGAGCGTTAACAACATGGTGAAGAAATGGACAAATCCCAGTATCGTTGCTCCCCGCGTATATGCCATTTGTAATGGCTGATCAATTATCCCCAGACCAGTGAGAACATAATTGATGATGCCGTTTTCGGATATAACCAGTAACCAGGAATACGATCGAACAACATAGGCCGTCCAGAAAGGTAACACTGCAAAAATCAAGATCACTTTTTGCCATTTTGGCGAAATTCGATAAGCGAGAATATACGCCAGCGGATATGCCAGCAGAATGCTAATGATCGTTGTAACTAATGTAACTTCAATTGAATTGGTCAATGACTCTAGCAGATAGTCCGTACCAAAAAACTTACTGTAATTTGCACCAGACCAGGTGGCGACCAACTTGCCATAAACGCGCTGCCAGAAACTGACCACCACCATAACAGCCAGCGGCCCAGCAAAAAATATAAGGGTAAATATCAGCGCCGGCTGTGTTGCCCAACGGGTAAATTCGAGTCCTTTTTGATTATTATTTCTGCCCCTTATATCAGGCATATACAGAAGTCCTCAAGATGATAAATTTAACCCGGAAGCCTCAGCAGGAGACGACTACCATAGCATCCGGGCTAAATACTTGCAAAACTTAGCTCTGTAGAAATTCAGTCCAAATATCCAGCATTGCAGCATCTATGTCTGGATCGCTTATCGTTGATGGAACTGAACGTTCCATAAATGCAGCCTGTTCATCCCATCGCAGAATTTTGCGTTGATCGTCATTCAGAACGGCCTGACTGCTCGCCGGCATGGCCCAATAGCATTCAGACGTGGCCAGAGTACCCTGGCCCTGAGGACTCAGAATGTGATTAAGAAAATCAACGGCAAGATCCTTGTTATTGGAATCCTTGAACACACTAATACCCTGAATCCACATCAAACCGCCTTCATCAAAAATTGCCCAGTCCAATGCGGGTATGCTCGGCATCAAATTGGAAACTGTAAATTCCGCTCCATTTAACACAATATCCACATCACCGTTGACCAAAGCATTTTGAACGCCGACAACATCCCCAACCAGTTTCACATTGGGTTTCATTGCCAGCAGTTTTTCCCGTATCGTAGGCAGATCATCCATGCTGATATTTTCCGGTGCAACACCCATAGAAATAGCGATCAACTGCATGGCAGGAAAATAATAATCGTAAACGGCGACACGTCCTTTGTATTTGTCATTCCACATAACCTGAGCTGAACGCATATCAGCTTCGTCAACTTTCTCTTTGTTGTAGGCGACACCATAATAACCAAACTTTTCTGGCACAGCGTAGCGCACACCATCGATGTAGTTAAACGCAGCGCTGGTAAGGGGTTTAAATAGATCCCCCAGAGGTAGGCTACTGTCATCCAATGGTTCGAGCATACCCTGATCAGCAAATACCCGTGTATCAGGTGCGTCAACAACCAATACGTCCCAGTCTCCTGGTGCCGATTGCTCAAGAATTGACAATGCCGTACCCGTGCCCTCGTAAGACTTTACATTCACTTTTACGCCATGGGCCTCTTCAAATGGTTTCAACAGCAGTTCATCTGCATGGTCGCACCATACCAGCACATTGAGATCTTTGGCTGCATGGGAATACCTTGCAGGCAATGCGCTCATTGCAGATATACCCGCGGCATACCCCAAAAATTTTCTTCGACTCAGACCAGAGCCTGATTGTTTGATTAAGTTTTTCATCGTATTTGCCTCACTTCGTAATGGGTTAACATTGGTGTTCCTGATCAAAATCTGATTCTCAACATTGGGTACTAAAAACTTTTCAAGCCACTGACCTACTTTTTGTATTTCCAGCCGGGTCGTCGTAACGATTCATCCAGAGTCTGACCGTGTTTAGCTGCTATTCCTGCCATGATACGCAATATGACGCAAACCGCTGTTCTGGACGTTGAACCGCTAACATCGAACATCGGGCATAACTCTGTTACATCGATGACGTTAATTTTTCCGCGGTCACTAATTTGTGATGCAACCCGCATGATTTCTCTAGATTCGAGCCCACCTGGTTCCGTTGCCGTAACACCTGGCGCGGCAGATGAATCCAGGACATTGAAGTTGAAACTCAGATACTGACCGTCAGTGTCATCCCAGACTCGTCCAACGGCTTCCTTTGTAACTTCGTCGACGCCACGCTCCAGCATCTCAAACATCGGATAAAATTTCATGCCCCGCTCATTGGCAAGGTCAATATGATCCTTTGGATTAAACGAGTTTCGCGCACCAATATGGGACACATTATCCATGCTCAAATTTTCCAACTCGGTGATTCGTGCCATCGTGCAGGTGCTAATATTTCGCTCTCCGGCCCAACTATCGGCCATATCGAGGTGTGCTCCAAGATGCATGTACCCCATCTTCTTGTCCTTTCCCAAAAAGTCCGACAGTGCTTTGGTTGCCGGGATCGATATTGAGCGGTCACCGCCACAAATTATGGGTGTTTTGCCCGATTCAAGGGCAGATAAAACTGCTGCGTAGATTCTTTCACGGGCAACATCAGGACTTACTCTTGGCATTGAAACGTCACCGCAATCCACTGCGCAACCGTGCAAATCAACATTGAATTCGAACCAGTAGGGAAAATAATCCAGCGACGCTACCCGAAATTCCTTGGGACCATCTTCGGATCCGGGTTTTCCGACATTACCTTCATCAAAAGGAACCCCAATGAACACATAAGGCGCTTCTGATTTCTTAAATTCATCACTATCCAGCGCCATAAATGGCGACCGTAAAAATGAAAGCTGACCGGGATTGCGATAGTTGTCTGCACCTTCACCACCCAAAGGTGAGAATAAATGCGCGAACGCTTTAGCTGGATTCATAGCTGTATCTCCTGCATATATATTTTAATTATTCGTTTAAATTTCTATTATGGTTGTTCATTTCTGGAACGCAAAGTTGCAGCCCTGCTACCAAGATAATGGTAGAGCAGATTACAAGCCAGCTTTGCACTGATGCCACTAACGTCGAAAACCGGTGCAAGCTCGGCGAGCTCGATAACATCGACACCGTACTCTCCGGCCAACTTAGCAAACGCAATGGCCTCACGCCCCTTGATGCCAAAACTCTCAGGGCAACTAGTGCCGGGCATGGTGCTGCAATCGATCGAGTCGGTATCCCAGGATAAATACACAGCGTCTGTGCCATTCCAGGCACGCTCGAGAATTTGGCGACCGCAGTCTTCTATTCCTCTCTCCACGACTTCGGACATGGGGATAATCGGCATATCGTTATCAATCCAAAAGTCCATCCAGTCTTTTGGATTGAGCCCGTTTCGCGAACCCATATGCGCCATGTTTTTTCCGCTAACATTGTCAAGCTTGAATGTTTCAGTTGGACCTGAGGCGTTGGTTATTTCAATGCCAGCCCAATCAACGGCCGCATCAAGATGGCAATCCACGTGCAAATATCCCATCATTCCCTCGGGGTTATGCCTCGACAAGTGTTGAGAAAGTGCCCGCGCACCGGGAATAGGCACCGAGTGATCGCCACCGACTAGTAAGACTTTTGCCCCGCCCTCGAGGCATTCTGTTACATAGTCACACATATACTGTTGTGACAAAGCATTGTTTCCCGGAACGATGGGTATATCACCGCAATCCACCACATTAAAAAATGACATGAGATCGACATCATATTCGAACATATAGGGAAAATACTGAGTGGACGCCTGACGTATCCCGTGGGGCCCGCTCGAGGTTCCTGTCCTGACAATGGTGCCCTGATCCCATGGAGCACCCAGAAAACAAATCTTAGCCCCCATTTTTCTGATTTCTTCCCGCTCAGGTGGACAATAGGGTGCTCCCATAAAAGTCAGTATACCTTCCGCCTTAAACGCACCATTATGGTTTTTCGGAGACCGTGTATGGGCATCCTCAGATTCCTGATGCGGTCCTTGATGTTGATGCGGAACAAAATTCCAGGGATTGTTGGTTGGATTCATTGGATTAAAATACTTGTTGTGAGTTTTGTTGAGGCTTTAGGGGTTGGTAATAAGTGCCTTCGTCATCATCGATTTCTTGGTTATCTCGCAACTGGATTGAAGTGAGCTCCATTTCTTTTCCAGTCACGATTTTTGGTGTTGGCATTCCACATTCGGAACAGCGAAAACTGTATTTGCCTGTGGGGCTTTTTACTGCATCACAGGTTGGGCAAAAAACCGTGAGAGGTATCTCATCGATATTCAATATCGCACCTTCGCATGAAGTTCCAACGGCGACGGTGCTAAAACAAAAATGTAATGCTCTTGTCATCGCCGAAAGTTCACCTAGACGGATATTAATCTTACTCACCCCTGCTGCTTGTTCTCCCGAACAATACTCATCCACCAATTCAATCAAACTTCGGGCAAGGGTGAGTTCATGCATAGATTTTAAGACCTCTAACGTTATATCTATTGTGAAGTCATCGATTTTTCAGATGCTTCATCCTGAACCTGTGGTTTGAGAATCCGTTTTGACGAAATCCACTTGATCCATTCGTCCATCCCTTCTCCACTTTTGGCGGATAAAAGAATGATTTCAATATCCGGATTTACCCGTTTAGCGTAATCGATAGCCTGATCGACATCGAAATCAAGATAAGGCAATAGATCCGTTTTAGATATCAGCATAAGGTCCGATACGGAAAACATATCGGGATATTTGATCGGCTTGTCTTCGCCCTCAGTCGCAGACAAGATGACCACTTTGGCATCTTCACCGAGATCAAAGGATGCCGGACATACCAGATTTCCGACATTTTCTATGAATACTACGCCGCTGTTGTCGAGTGGTAATTCCTGTATGGCATGCCCCACCATATGGGCATCAAGATGGCATCCTTTGCCCGTATTTATTTGAATTGCGGCAACGCCTACTTGCTTTATCCGATTCGTGTCATTTTCAGTTTCCTGGTCACCCTCTATAACCCCAACTGAAAAATCATTTTTGATGCGTTGTAATGTTTCGACCAGTAATGTGGTCTTGCCCGCGCCCGGGCTGGATACTAGATTGAGTGCAGCCAGACCATGTTCTGCCAACCAATCGCGATTGGATTCTGCATATCGATCATTTTTTGAGAGTA
>JAIBDK010000438.1 GCA_024679435.1 Gammaproteobacteria bacterium
CAGGGAGGCCGACAAGTTCATACCGATCGACCAGCGTCTTTTGCTGAAATAAATAATCAAATAAAATAAGGGGCCGGATACATTTTTCATTTAACTGTATCCGGCCCCTTTATTTATTAATACTCACGGCGCTTCTGATACTTTTTGAGTTGATCGCTTTACCGTGCAAGTTTTGCACTGGCAATGCGGTTTAGGCTAACCCCGCATTCTGCAGCTTCAATCGCCAGGTGGCGGTGCACTTCGGGCGGGATTCGAACCATGAATTTTCCGCTGAATTGCCGTGTTGAAATTGGCTTGGGAATGTCTTCACCGTTTTCAGCCATATCTTTAATACAGTCCTGGACTACGGAACGAATACCTATCAAAGCTTCTTCTGGCCCGGTTGCAAGCCAGCTGAGGCTGGCGAACTCGGCACACAGGCCAACAAACTCACCATCTTCTTCCGACCATGTAACGCGCCAGGTAAATTTATCTAGTTCAGAAATCATTATTCGCCTCTATCATCTGTATCGCTTTTAACACTTGTCTGACCTGGTAGGGCTTAGCCTTTCCCCTGTGATTCTGAATATTGATACGGGGGTCGCCGGGCCAGGGAGTCTTAAAAATACAATGGCTGCTACCACTTTGACGCGGTTTCCCGAAGTAGAACTCACACAGTTTTCTCAATTCAGCGAATCGAACCCCGTTAGGATTTTGATTCATTTTCTTGAGTATTTTGGTCAGATCACTCACATCAAATAGTATCACTATTGATACTGGTGTCAATATTGCAGACTGGTATTGGAGACAATGATTTCATCCGCAAACTATGCAGTAGTGGTTCACTAATGAATATGGGTATCTGGCGCTATGCTATGTAGGGAGTTTCAGCAATTCCAGTGTCCTGGAATCGCGCTCGCCGTGAAAAAACCGATCCAGGACTGCTGCAAAAATCGGGTCTGGATCTGGCAGAGATGAAAACAATGTCATACATGACTTGAGTTTCAGGTAATCGGGGAAACCGAAGACGTTTTCAATTGTGCGACCTTTGATACAAAGCACAGTCGTCGAGCACTCCCGAATCCGTGCGCCGAGCAACGGATGCTGACAATACTGCCCGGCTTCTTCCAGGCTTTTTATGGCATAGAATTCCGCCGTTGGGCTGCGACCCAGGCCTGCCAGTTGCGGAAAGATGAACCACATCCAATGGGTTGTTTTTTTGCCTTGTTGTAGTTCGGACAAGACCGTGCTGTAGACGCTGTCTTGCGCCTCAGTAAAGCGGACTAAATTATGCGTATCGCTGAGGTTTTCGGTTGTGGACATAGCGATCAGTCTTGATCAACCACCGGATAACAAGCCTCACCCCAAACCCGCTGGTGATCATTCATCATCAGGTGAATAACAATGGGCACCACCTGCCCCACGATTTCAGCATTCTTTTACAAGAGCAAATTCCAGTTGCTGTCGTGGCCTATTTCATTTTCACATCAAAATGGGTGAATGAAATCTGTGGAGCAGAAACCTGCAATTCACTTGAATAATATACATCTAGGTATATACTTTTGCTAAAGCCAATTGAATTTTGTGGTCACACGCTACGATCAATCAGGAGCTTTCCAATTCTTGTCAGGCATGAGGTTGGTTATGAGCTGGATAAAGTTCAACGCGGACTTACTCCATCCGATTGGAAGCCTATGCCTACTGTCGGAAAAGGTACCAGGGAAATTCGAATACAGGACCGCGGCCAATATAGGGTTATTTATTTGGCAACCCATGGAAAAACGATTTATGTTCTGCATGCTTTCAGGAAAAAGACCCAAAAGACACGTCAGAGTGATATCAAGCTTGCCCGGGATGCTTTGAGCCAATTGATGCACAGGAAAATGTCATGACTGATCCAAAACAATTCAAAAGCATATGGGATGCATTGGAAGATGACCCGATTCGTATTCAGAATCTGAAATTGCGTTCCGCCGCGATGATCGAAATAACCGAAAAAATTGCCGCAATGGGATTAACACAGATTGAAGCGGCAAAGCTGCTGAGCATCAGTCAGCCGAGAGTGAGCACCTTGCTTCAAGGCAAGATTGGCAAGTTTCGACTTGATGGCCTTGTAGATATGGCTCATAGACTTGGGTTGAATGTTTCCATCCGAATAGCTGCATAACTAGTGTAGTGTCCTGATTGCCTCAGTTCACGTTGCAAGCAAAGCATAAGTGAGCTGAGCGTGGGATGTGACAAAAAGGACCGGATTGCATTTTGAGAAAAATGTATCCGGCCCCTTTAAATTATTCATAGTGCGTGTACCAATTTCAGCAGCTCAACATCAGGCTGTATCCACTCGCCGGTAATAGTGGCCGGACGCTGGGTAACCCGGGCTGAAGCTGCTATCGGGTCGAGGTCCAGTACATTCG
>JAIBDK010000345.1 GCA_024679435.1 Gammaproteobacteria bacterium
CAGAACACCATCGGTAATCATGCCACCATGGTCGTAGCAAGCGAACTGATAACTGCATCGCCCCACGCGATTCTTTGCGATATCGCGGGTAAACACCCGATTCAGAAGCTTCTCTGCATCTGGCCCTCGAACCTCCAGGGGCAGTTCCCCCGTGTGCCGCAGGATGACACTTTGTCGAACCCGCCAATACACTTCGTCCGCACTTAGATTATTCAGACTCGCGGTGGCGAGACGTCGGTTATAGACGAAATAAGTGGGATCGTAGGGCAACTCCTGATGGATTAACGGATGGGGCGCCATGGTCCGCGCCAGTTCATTGGGGCGTTCAATCGCGGTTTGATGAACAGAGACTGCGATTTGCAAATTATTAGAGCTAATCAATGTTTGGATTCTTGATACAGTGAAGGTTATAATCTTTGAAAAAGTGATTTAACCACAATATTTGTTCTGTAGATATTTCAAATTCTCAAACAAGTTGTTCGAATTAATCAAACATTATTAATGCCCTTTAGGTCCTACGACACACTTAGAGTTTTCACCGCTGTTGCTCGTCATGAGAGCATCACGGCTGCCGCTGCCGAACTTAATCTCTCCAAAGCTTCCGTTAGCTATCAGATTCGGAAACTGGAAGACGAGCTGGGATTTCGCGTATTTGAACGAAAAAGTCAACGACTCCATATCACCCTCAAAGGTGAAAAACTGATGCATAGCGCGCAACTGGCCTTCGGTCAACTCGACCGCGACATCCGTCAGCTCAAAGAGACAACGCCCGATTTGATCACAATCGGCGCACTCACCTATTTCTTTTCACGCTGGCTATCGTCCCGGTTGATGTCGTTCATGGAAACCAACCCCAGCATTGCCGTTCGGGTAGAACCGATCACCGCACCCACTGATTTTCCAGAATCAGATATCGACGTCGCGATCTTCTGGGGCATTGAGGATTGGGATAAGCCGGATCACAAACTTGACCAGACGCTTCTTTTCAGTTGTCCCGCTCGACCAACGGCGAATGCCTCAGTCACAAAGCAGGTTCAAAAGATCGGATTAGAGCAGGCTCTAAGAGAAATTCCTTTACTAGCGGATAGCTCGGGTAGCACCGGATGGCAACAGTGGCACCAGCTTGCCGGACTGGAATATCGTCCAATGCAGAATCGCCTTGTCATTCCAGACTCCAACGACCGTGTACAGGCTGTCATCGATGGTCAGGGTATCGCGCTGTGGGATGACCTGGTCCAAAATGAGCTGGATTCTGGGGAGCTTTTCTTTTTATCAGAATTGGCGATTGAGGGCGCAGGATATTATCTTTCCTGCTCGACCTCAGTTCTGGAACGCAGCGCTGCTACCGAGACATTTATCAGCTGGATTCAGCATCAAAATTAAAATTTGGTGCACCCACAGGGCAGAAAGGCCCGGTAGGACTTGCGAAGTGCCCTGCGGGTAAACCTCGGCTTTAGCTCCAGCGTCGCACAACCTCCACCTCCCATGGAGTCGCAAGACCAATGGAATATGAGACGGATGGAATCTATAGACCACAATACTCGATAACAGCTGACAACAATTAAATCAGAGACTTAAAGAAATCTGACTATTGTGGTCAATTGTCACGTATTGCCAGTTATTGATTCCAAGTGTGGCAAAAGTGTGTCGCGGTATTGGTCTACTTCTTCATTCAAAAATAAAGCGTACTGATCACATTACTTATTTCTAGCTGGAGTGCATTGCGTAACGCCTCTGATTAATCCTCTCGGTTGCTTCAGCCGTACCGTCATGAAACGAGCCGAACCAGCGATCCCAGGGAACCACGCTGGTACCGTAATTGCATTCAAAATAGCGATGATGCAACTGGTGATGAAAGACGCCGGCATCAAAGCAGGGTTTTCCTTTGACAACGACATCGGAATATCCTGCATGGGAGGTTATAGCAGCCAGGGCGGAAAAATAGAAATTAAAAAATAAATGTACTGGATGAGAAGCGATCACCAGATGTATCAGCGCAACGCTGAAGAATATGACCTGTTCTATTGGGTGCATTGAAAACCCGGACCACGGTCCGGTATTGGAATTGCGGTGATGAATGTGATGGGCCATTTTGTATAATGGTTTCCAGTGAAGCAACCGATGAGTAAAGTAAAAATGGGTGGACTCCCAAAAAATAATCACCAGAAACAGCACAACAAACCAAACCGGATTTGATTGAAATTCAATCATTTTGATGTATCCATTTCCATATGCCCACATCAACCCAACCTGGTACAGGGTCCATACGGGAACACCAAACGCGCAGGTCCAGAAAATGTTATCCCATACCTGACTCTTTGCGAAAAATACACGATTATTTTTTACCAGATTGCGCTTTTCAAACTTTAGTGCTGAACCCTGTCCCTTAAAAGTATAAAAATACAAATGCAACCCGCCGGCGAACAATACTGTTAACCCCACATTGACCAGGAAAACGTGAACTATCCAGCCGGCACTGAATGTTTTCCATAATACAAACTCCGGCATAAAATAACTCCACGTCAAAAAAGCGAGTACAACCCAGAGTGATGTGCTTGACAGGAAGATACCTTTCCCGAAAATATATTTAATCGCAGACATGGGACGCGGTGGCCAGACGAATATGGGCACGCGTGATAGTGGCAACTCCGGATGCCAATTCCAGGGGGATGCAGGGCCAGGATTATCAGGCATGTGTCAGGATTTCTCGGGCAAACTGATTTTCAGGATAATTCTTTTTACAAATCAAAACAATCATTTTGGATTGATGTAAATGAGTATAATTTCAAGTTCAACTTCACATTACCCCATAGGAGAAATCAGGGGACAGTATACCTATTAGCAGGCAGTTGATTTCCGCCCTGAGCAATCACTGCAATACCGAAAACCCTTACTTCAGGTCAAAAGACCAATGGTCTGTTGTCGCAATTCCCATTCAGTTACTGTGCATCTTGATAGATAGGTTACAGATTATACCGGAGAGATAGGTTACACAATTGAGGTTTTCTAGGTCAGAGTCACTGGAATCGAGTCGGTATTTTGGTGCTTCCAGTTCAAAGGAATACACGGCACTGCCGAGTTGTTCTTTCTTTTTTCTCCCGACTACAGGACTTTTTGATTGTGTTTGTTGAAGTTAAAAAATATATGGGTCTATTTTATAAAAGTGTAATATAGGTCGTATCTGACCATCATCCTTTACACCAATGATTAAAACGTAAATCTATGCCTATAATATCATTTCGCCCCGCTGAGTTACCTAAGCCGACCTCTGACAAAAATTTAATGAGGAGCAATCTTGATGAATTCGGCTATTGCATCATAGAAA